>DASXIP010000464.1:0-3227 GCA_036497875.1 Caldimonas sp. | reverse complement strand
CCGCCGCCGCCGTAGCCACCGCCGCCCGAGCGCCCGCCGCCGCCGCCGCCGTAGCCACCGCCGCCACCGTAGCTGCCGCCGCCGCCCGAGCGGCCACCACCGCCGCCGCCGTAGCCGCCGCCACCACCGCCCGAACCACCGCCGCCGTAGCCGCCGCCGCGGTTGCCATAGCCGCCCGGCCGCTCTTCACGCGGACGCGCTTCGTTGACGACGATCGCGCGGCCGTCGAGCGCCTGGCCGTTCATGCCGTTGATCGCCGCCTGCGCTTCCGGATCCGAGCCCATCTCGACGAAGCCGAAGCCCTTCGAGCGGCCGGTGTCGCGGTCCATCATGACCTTGGCCGACGACACGGTGCCGTACTGTGCGAACGCCTGCTGCAAATCGTCGTCGCGTACGTTGTACGAGAGATTGCCGACGTAGAGTTTGTTGCCCATGGAAAAGACGCCTTCCTGTTCCTTAGCGAGATGTGGAGCTTCTACCCGTCGTGAACGATTTCAAGAAGGCTCTGCTGCCATACACGGACTGGTGAATATATGTGAATTGGCCGAAAAAATGGATCGGGAGCCGCCGCAATTGTTGTTTTGGGGCAGCCCCGGCTGGACGTCGTGACCCCTGCCGACCGCCGGCCGCTGCGCATCGCCAGCCTCGTTCCGAGCCTGACCGAGACCGTCTTCGCACTCGGCCTCGGCGAGCGGCTGGTCGCCCGGACCGGGTTCTGCGTCCACCCGAAGGAGCAGGTCGCGGGCGTCGCCAAGGTCGGCGGCACCAAGGACGTCCGCCTCGATCGCTTGCGCCTCCTGGCGCCGACGCACGTTCTCGTCAACGTCGACGAGAACCGGCGCGAGACGATCGATGCGATCGCCGCCTGGGGCGAAGCGGCGCCCGCGATCGTCGTCACCCACCCGCTCGCTCCGGCCGACAACCTGGCGCTGGTCGAGCAGCTGGCGGCGACCTTCGCCGCCGAGCCCGGCGTCGCCGGGCGCGCCGCGGCGCTCTGCACCGAGCTCGCCGCTGAGCTCGCGGCGACGACTCCTGCCGGCCGGCCCGGGCGGCGCGTCCTCTACCTGATCTGGCACGGGCCGTGGATGACCGTCGCGCGCGACACCTACCTGTCGCGCATGCTCGCCCGCGTTGGCTGGCAGACGCTGCCTGACGTGACCGGCGGCTTCGCCGGCGCGGCGCGCTATCCGGTGGTCGCTGGCAGCGAGCCGTGGCTCGCCGACGTCGACGACGTCCTGCTCAGCTCGGAGCCGTTCGCATTCCGCGACCAGCACGCCGCCGCCGCGCAAGCGATGTGTCCGCGGGCGCGCCTGCGCCGCGTCGACGGCGAGCTGCTCGGCTGGTACGGCGCGCGCGCGGTCGCGGGCCTGCGCTACCTGCGCGCGCTGGCCGACGACAATGGCGCGCCTTCTGTCGCTCGCTGACGCGCCGGTCGCCATGGACATCCTGAAGCCGCTCATCGCGCTGCTCGCGATCGTCAATCCGATCGGTGTCCTGCCGTTCTTCATCCATTTCACAGAGGGCTTCAGCCGCGAGCAGCGGCAGCGCACGATCCGGGTCGCGGCGATCGGCGCGTTCCTCGTCATCGCGGTGAGCGCGGTTGCGGGCCTGCGCATCATCGAGTTCTTTAGCATCTCGCTGGCGTCGTTCCAGGTCGGCGGCGGCATGCTGCTCATGCTCTCGTCGCTGCAGATGCTGAATGCGCAGCCCGCCGAGAGCCGTACCAGCGACCTCGCCGAAGGCCACGACAAGGTCGACGCCGGCGACTCGATCGCGATCGTCCCGCTGACGATCCCGCTCCTCACCGGCCCGGCGACGATCTCGACGATGGTCATCTACGCGCAAAAGACGCGCCACTGGTGGGAGATGGCCATTCTTGTCGGCTATGGCGTCGTCATCGGCCTGGCGGTTTGGATCGTGTTCGGCCTCGCCGGCCGGATCGCACGCGTCATCGGCCGGACCGGCATCAACGTCATGACGCGCCTGATGGGGCTGCTGCTCGCGGCGCTCGCTGTAGAAATCATGTCGGATGGCCTGGTGAAGCTCTTTCCGGTGCTCGCGAGCACCGTTCGCTGACGCGATGGCCGGCGTCGCTTACGACTTCATCGTCTGCGGTGCCGGCACCGCCGGCTGCCTGCTCGCCAACCGGCTGAGCGCCGATCGCTCCAAGCACGTGCTCGTGATCGAGGCGGGCGGCCGGGACGACTACCTCTGGATCCACATTCCGGTCGGCTATCTGTACTGCATCGGCAACCCACGCACCGACTGGCTCTACGCGACCGAGCCCGCGGCCGGCCTCAATGGCCGAAGCCTCCGTTATCCGCGCGGCAAGGTGCTCGGCGGCTCGAGCAGCATCAACGGCATGATCTACATGCGCGGCCAGGCGCGAGACTACGACGGCTGGGGCGCCGGCGACGGCTTTGGCGCCAACCCGGGCTGGAGCTGGGCCGAGTGCTTGCCGTACTTCCTCAAGCACGAGGATTTCTACCAGGGCGCCGACGAATTCCACGCCGCGCCCGGCTTCGATCCGACCGGCAAGCGCGCCGGCGGCGAATGGCGAGTCGAGAGGCAACGCCTGCACTGGCCGATCCTCGACGCCTTCGCCGCGGCTGCCGTCGAGGCCGGCCTGCAGCACACGGAGGACTTCAATCGCGGCGACAACGAAGGGGTCGGCTACTTTCACGTCAACCAGCGCGCCGGCATCCGCTGGAACGCGACCAAGGCATTTCTGCGGCCGGCGTTTCGGCGCTCGAACCTGCAGCTCTGGACCGGCGCCCACATCCGCCGCATCGTCTTCGCCGGGCGACGCGCGACCGGCGTCGAGATCGCGCCGCTCGGCGGCGGCGCACCCGTCACTGCGCAACTCGCGCCCGGCGGCGAGGTCGTGCTCGCGACCGGATCGATCGGCACGCCGCAGATCCTGCAGCTCTCGGGAATCGGCGACCCGGCGCTCCTTGCGGCGCACGGCATCGAACCGCGTCACGCGCTCACCGGCGTCGGCGAGAACCTGCAGGACCATCTGCAGATCCGCGCCGTCTACGGCGTCGAGGGGGCGAAGACGCTGAACACGATGGCGGCGTCGCTCCGCGGCAAGCTCCTGATCGGCCTGCGCTATGCCTGGTCGCGCAGCGGCCCGATGAGCATGGCGCCGTCGCAGCTCGGCGCGTTCACGCGGAGCCGGCCCGCGCTCGCCCACCCGAACCTCGAATATCACGTGCAGCCGCTCT
>DASXIP010000463.1:0-8431 GCA_036497875.1 Caldimonas sp. | reverse complement strand
CCGCTCCTCGTAGGCCCTGCCGATCGGCACCGGGATCGCCGATCCGCCGCCTGAGCAGTAACGAATGCTCGACGTGTCGGCGCCGTCGGTGGGCACGTTCAATGCTGCGCCGAGCACCGTCGGGACGCCGCCGAAGATCTCAGGGCGGAAGCGTTCGACGAGGCGCCAGACGTTCTTCACGGCGTTCGGATTTCGCCACCCCCCAGGCGAGAGCACGACCAGCGTGCCGCCGGCGCTGAGCGGCCCGAGCGCTTGCGTCAGCGCGCCGCCGACATGGAACAGCGGCAGACCGAACAGTAGCGTGCGGTCGGGCTGGTTGCGCAGCATCAGGCCCATCGCCCAAGCCTGGTAGACCTGATTGCCGTGGCTGTGGCGAACGAGCTTGGGCATGCCCGTCGTGCCGCCGGTGTGAAAGTACGCCGCCGGCTCGCTCGCCGCGATCACCCGGCCGCTGACGAGACGATCGCCGGGCTGCGCGGCGATGAGCGCGTCGAACGACTGCGCGCCCCGCGCCGCGCCGACGTCGCCGCCGACGACGACGATCGCCCGCAGGTCGGGCAGTGCATCGCGAATCGTCTCGACCTTGGCCCAGATGTCGGTGCCTGGCAGCGGGCCGAGCGCGACGAGCACGTTGGTCCGCGCCGCGCGCAGGATCTCGGCGATCTGCTCGGCGGAGAGCAGCGGATTGACCGGGTTCGCGATGCCCGCGGCCTCGGCGCCGAACAATGCGCTGAACGCCTGCGGCACGAGCGGCAACAGCAGGCTGACGACGTTGCCGGGCCCGACCCCGAGCGCATGGAACGCGTTCGCCGCCTGGGTCACGCGAGCGAAGAACTCGCGGTGGCTCAGGCGCAGCGCAGTCTCGTCGGGCTCGGCGTTGGGCAGAAAGACGATCGCCGGCACGTCGGGGGCGTTCGTCGCCGCGGTGCGCAGCGCCTCGTACGTGCTCTCGGCGGCGACGCGCTCGCGGTAAGGCACCGCCTCGAACGCACGGACGTCGGCATCGGTCGCGAGCGATGGCCAGGCCGTGCCGAGCCGTCGGTCGAGCAAGTGCAGGATGGTCATCGAGGGTGGTCGGGCCTGGGCAGCCGCGATCGTGGGCCCGATCGCATCGCCGGGCATCGAGAGATTTACTGATGCGCGGCCTTCGCCCTGGGGGGCGAACGCGGCGCTCGACGTCGCGTCGATATCATGCCCCGATCCTGGCTTTCGGCCCCTGGCGCGCGTCATGAACAAGAAGATGGTCGTCGCTGCCGCGGTCGGCCTCGCCGCGCTCGCGGGCGCCGGCACGTGGCTCTCGGTCCGCGATTCGTCGCCGCGGGACGACGGCCGCATCACCGTCGAAGGCAATGTCGACATCCGCCAGGTCTCGCTCGCCTTCAACGCCAGCGAGCGGATCGCCGAGCTGCTCGTTCGCGAAGGCGATCGGGTCGCCGCCGGTCAGGTCCTCGGCCGGCTCGACATACGCACACCGAAGGTCAAGCTGGCGCAGGCCGATGCCCAGGTCGCGAGCGCTGCGCAGGCGCTGGCGCGGCTGCGCGCCGGCAGCCGCCCCGAGGAGATCGCGCAAGCGCGGGCCAACGTCGCCGCGGCCGAGGCCGACGCCGAGGTCGCGTCGACGCAGCTCAGGCGCTTGCACGAAGTCCGCGATGCGACGTTGGGCAAGGGGGTCAGCCAGCTCGACCTCGACGGCGCCGTCGCGCGCGAGAAGGTGGCGCTGTCGAAGCTGCAGGCCGCCAAGCAGGCGGCGCAGCTCGTCGTCGTCGGGCCGCGCCGCGAAGACATCGCGCAGGCGCAGAGCCAGCTCGACGTCGCAAGCGCCGAGCGCGGACTCCTGGTGCGCCAGCTCGAGGAGTCGGAGCTGAAGGCGCCGATCGATGCGGTGGTGCGGGCGCGCCTGCTCGAGCCGGGCGACATCGCCTCGCCGCAGCGGCCGGTCTACACGCTCGCCATCACGCGGCCGAAATGGGTCCGCGCCTACCTCGCCGAGCGCGACCTCGGCCGCGTTCGCACCGGCATGCCGGCGACCGTGACGACCGACGGCGCGCCGGGCCGGAACATCGCCGGAACGGTCGGCTACATCGCTTCGGTCGCCGAGTTCACGCCGAAGACCGTGCAGACCGAGGAGCTTCGCACCAGCCTCGTCTACGAGATCCGCGTCTTCGTCGACGACCCGAACGACACGCTGCGGCTCGGCATGCCGGCGACGGTCCGCATCGACACCCGAGCCGGTGCGGCGTCGGCGCCGGCGCCGGCGCCGAAGTCGTAGCCGCGCTGCGCGGCGTTCCGCACGCACTTCACCGTGGCTGTCACGAACAATGTCGCCGTCGAGGGCACGAGCCTCGGCAAGCGTTTCGTCGTCAAGGAGACGAAGCAGACCGTCGTCGCGCTCGACGGCGTCACGCTCCAGGTCGCGCGCGGCTCGCTCACCGCCCTCGTCGGGCCCGACGGTGCCGGCAAGACGACGCTGATCCGCGCCGCCTGCGGGCTGATCGAGCTCGGTAGCGGATCGCTGCACGTGCTCGGCATCGACGTCGCCCGCGCGCCGCAGCAGGTGCAGGACCGGATCAGCTACATGCCGCAGCGATTCGGCCTCTACGAAGACCTGAGCGTGCAGGAGAACCTCGATCTCTATGCCGACCTGCACGGCGTGTCGCGCCGCGAACGCGGCGAGCGTTACCGGCGCCTGCTCTCGATGACCGACCTCGCCCGCTTCACCGACCGCCCGGCCGGCAAGCTCTCGGGCGGCATGAAGCAAAAGCTCGGCCTCGCCTGCACGCTGGTGCGATCGCCCGAGCTGCTGCTGCTCGACGAGCCGACCGTGGGCGTCGATCCGCTGTCGCGGCGCGAGCTCTGGCAGATCATCGAGCAGTTGGTGAAGGACGAGAAGCTCACGGTTCTTCTCAGCACAGCGTACCTCGACGAAGCCGAGCGCTGCGACCACGTGCTGCTCCTGCGCGCCGGCAAACTGCTAGCTGCCGGGCCGCCCGCCGCGCTTCGAAAGAACGCCGAAGGTCGAACGTTTCTCGCGACTCCGCGCCCGGGCGAAGCGCCGCGCCTGCTGCAGGCGCGGCTGCTGGGGCAGACCGACCGCATCGTCGACGCGGTGCCGCAGGCCGGCAAGGTGCGCTTCATTCGCGCCAACGCCGACGCACGGGCCGCGACCGAAGATGTCGCCGTCGCGCCGGTCGCCGAGCGGCTCGAGGACGGCTTCATGGTATTGCTGCGCGAAGCCAGCGGTGCAGCGCCGCGCTACGACGAGGACGTACCGATCGAGTCGGCGTCGCCGACCACCGGCGGCGACGACAACGTCATCATGGTGAAGGGACTGTCGCGAAAATTCGGCGACTTCACGGCGGTCGCGAACACCACGTTCTCGGTTCGGCGCGGCGAGGTGTTCGGCCTGCTCGGCCCCAACGGCGCCGGCAAGACGACGACGTTTCGCATGCTGTGCGGCCTGTTGCCGCCGACGAGCGGGACGCTGGGCGTCGCCGGGCTCGACATGCGCACGGCTCCCGGTTCGGCGCGCCGGCGGATCGGCTACGTGGCGCAGAAGTTCGCGCTCTACGGCAACCTCTCGGTCGCCGACAACCTGCGCTTCTTCGCCGGCGCCTACGGCCTGCAGCGCGAGCACGCGAAGCGTCGGATCGACGAGGTCGTCGATGCGTTCAGCCTCAGAAGCTCGCTCGATGCGCCGGCACAGCAGCTGCCGGGCGGCTACCGGCAACGCCTGTCGATGGCGGCAGCGCTCCTGCACCAGCCCGAGATCCTCTTCCTCGACGAGCCGACGAGCGGCGCCGATCCGCTCGCGCGGCGCGACTTCTGGTACCGGATCACCATGCTCGCGCAGCGCGGCACGACCGTCGTCGTCACGACCCACTTCATGGAAGAGGCCGAGTACTGCGACCGCATCGTCATCCAGGACGCCGGCAAGGTGCTCGCGATCGGAACGCCGCGCGAGGTGCGCGAGCGCGCCGGCGGCGCCGCCGACATGGAGCAGGCGTTCATCGCCATCGTCGAGCGGGCGCGCCGCGCCGAAGCGAACGAGGTCAAGGCGTGAACGGCTCGGCGCCCGACCACCGGGCCGGGTTCGCGCTGCGTCTCTGGTCGCTGACGAAGAAGGAGGTTCGTCAGCTGCTGCGCGACAAGAGCAACATTGCCATCGGCCTCGTCCTTCCGATCATCCTGATCCTGATTTTCGGCTACGGCATCTCGCTCGACGTCGAGCAGGCCGCGGTCGCGGTGGTCATGGAAGACACGTCGCCCGACGCGCACGACGTCGTCGCCGGGCTGGCGTTGACGCCCTATCTGAAGCCGTTCGTGACGCGCTCGATGGCGGCCGCCGAGCGGCTGATGCTCGACCACAAGGTCGACGGCATCCTGCGCCTGCCCGGCGATTTCGCGTCGCGCCTGCACGCCGGCGACGGCCTGGTGCAGCTGATCGTCCACGGCGCCGACGCGGCGACGGCGCGGATCATCGAGTCGTACGTCGCCGGCGCGCTCGCGCAATTCGCGCTCGGCGCGGCCGAGCGCCAGGGAAGCGTCCGGCCGCCACGCGGCGTCGCGCTGGAGACGCGCATCTGGTTCAACGAGGCCAACACGAGCACCTGGTATCTCGTCCCCGGCCTGATCGTCCTCATCATGACGCTCGTCGGCGCGTTCCTCACCTCGCTCGTCGTCGCGCGCGAATGGGAGCGCGGCACGCTCGAGGCGCTGTTCGTGACGCCGGTGCGGCCGACCGAGATCCTGCTCGCCAAGCTGATCCCGTACTTCGTCGTCGGCATGCTCGGCTTCGTGCTCTGCCTCGCTGCCGCGCGCTGGCTGTTCGCGGTGCCGCTGCACGGCTCGCTGGCGCTGCTCGTCTTCGCGTCGGTGCTCTATCTGCTGGTCGCGCTCGGCATCGGGCTCCTGATCTCGTCGGTCACCAAGAACCAGTTCCTGGCCAGTCAGGTCGCGCTGCTGTCGAGCCTGTTGCCGGCGCTGATGCTGTCGGGCTTCCTGTTCGACCTGCGCAACGTGCCGGTCGTCGTTCGGGTCATCGCCAACGTCTTGCCCGCGACCCATTTCATGACCCTGATCAAGACCCTGTTTCTCGCCGGCAACGTCTGGACCGTCGTGGTGCCGAACCTGCTGCTGCTCGCGGCCTACGCGCTGGCCCTGCTCGGGGCGGCGCGTCTGGCGACGCGAAAGAGGATCGCGTGACGCCGACCGCCTTCCGCGACACGCTGTTCCGCGTCGCCGCCCTGATCCGCAAGGAGTTGCTCGCGGTCCTCAAGGACCCGGCGAGCCGAGCCATCCTGATCGTGCCGGCGATCGCCCAGAGCCTCATCTTCGGCTACGTCGCGACCTTCGATCTCAACCACGTCCCGTACGCGCTTCTCGACGAAAGCCGCAGCGTCACCTCGGCAGCACTGGTCGCGCGGCTCGACGGCACCGGCGTCTTCCACCGCGTCGCCGAGCTGCCTTCGGTCCGGTCGATCCCCGACGTCGTCGACTCGGGCAAGGCGCTGATGGTGCTGCACATCGGCGCCGACTTCGAGCGCCGCGTCCTCGGCGGTGACAACGCGCCGGTCCAGGTCATCCTCGACGGCCGCAACTCGACCACTGCCGGGGCGGCGGTGGGCTACGTCGGCGCGGTCGCCGCCGACTTCAATGCATCGCTCGTGGATCGCGGCGGTGGCGTATCGCGGCCTGCGATCGCGATCGAGACGCGGGCCTGGTTCAACCCGAACCTGGAGACGCGCTGGAACTTCATGCCGGCGCTGATCGCGACTCTGAGCGTGCTGCAGACGCTGCTGCTGACCGCGCTCTCGGTCGCGCGCGAGCGCGAGCAGGGAACGTTCGACCAGCTCCTCGTCACGCCGCTGGCACCGACCGAGATCATGGTCGGCAAGGCCATCCCGCCGATCCTGATTGGCATGGTGCAGAGCTCGCTCGTGCTGCTGGTGACGCGCTTCTGGTTCGGCGTGCCGATGGCCGGTTCGGTGTGGACGCTCTACGCGGCGCTGCTGATGTTCATGACCGCCGGCGTCGGCATCGGCCTGTCAATCAGCGCCGTCGCCGCCAGCATGCAGCAGGCGATGCTGTACACCTTCGTGCTGCTGATGCCGATGATGCTGCTCTCGGGCCTGACGACGCCTGTCGCCAACATGCCCGAGGTTCTGCAGATCGCGACCTACGCCAACCCGCTCCGCTTTGGCATCGACATGGTCCGCCGCATCTATCTCGAGGGCGTCGGCCTCGGCGTCGTGCTGCCGGATTTCATTCCGCTCGTCGTCATCACCGCGGTGACGATGCCCACTGCCGGATGGCTGTTCCGCAACCGGCTCGTTTAAGGAGAAGAGACATGTCTCAGTCTCGCTCGCCCCGACACGCAAGCACCTCCTTGCGCCGCCTGCACGCGGCGTCCGCGGTGTCGGCGACTGTCGTCCTCCAGCTCGGCTGCGCGGCGGTCGGGCCGACGTTCGAGCCGCCGGCGCCCGCGAGTCCGGCGACGTTTTCCGCGTGGCACGGCGGCGACGCCGCGCTCGCCGCCGCTGCCGCCGCGTCGGCGCCGTCAACAAGCGTCGAGCGCTGGCGCTCGTTGAGCGATCCGGTCCTCGACCATTTGCTCGCCCTCGCCGCCGCAGGCAACCTCGACCTGCTCGGCGCCGCGACGCGTGTCCTCGAGGCGCGTGCGCTCGAAGCGGAGGCGGCGGCGCAACACGGCCCGCAGGTCACGGCCGACGCCGGCGTCGGGCGCCAGCGGCAGAGCGAGGACGGCGCGCCGACGCGGCTGATCCGCATCATTCCCGGCATCGACCAAGACAAGATCATCTCGTTGCTGAGCCAGCCGTTCACGCTCTACCAGGCCGGCTTCGACGCATCGTGGGAACTCGACCTCTGGGGCCGCGTGCGGCGCAATGTCGAGGCGGCGCAGGCCCAGACCGAGGAAGCGCGCGCCGACGCGGCGCTGATGCGGCTCACCGTCACCGCCGAGCTCGTCAAGACGTATCACCAGCTGCGTTCGCTACAGAGCCAACTCGCACTCGCGAAGGACGAAGTTCGCGTCGCGACGGAAACCGAATCGCTGCTCGCATCGCAGGTCCGCGGCGGCCTGATCGACGACGCACCGCTGGTCCGCCAGCGGCTGCAGGACGCCGACGCGCCGGCGCTGGTCGAGAGCCTGACGGCGCAGGAAGCCGCGGCGACGAACCGGTTGACGCTCCTGTGCGGGCAACCGCCCGGCGCACTGAACGCAGTGCTCGCGCCGGCGCAGCTCACGGCGACGAGCGTGGTGCCCGATCTCAGCCTCGGCCTGCCCTCCGAGATGCTGCGCCGCCGGCCCGACATCGCCGCCGCCGAAGCGCGGCTCGCCGCCGCGACCGCGAGCGTCGGCGTCGCCGTCGCCGATCTCTATCCGCGCATCACGATCGGGGCCACCTTCGGCTTCGAGACGCTGCATGCGAACCAGATCGCCGACTGGGGCAGTCGCCAGTGGTCGATCGGCCCGTCGCTCAGCGTTCCGGTGTTCGACCACGGCCGGCGCCGCTCGGCGATCGAGCTGCGCGAGCGGCAGCAGCAGGAAGCGGCGATCGGCTACCAGCAGACCGTCCTCAGGGCGTGGCACGAGGTCGACGATGCGATCTCGGCCTACGTCGCGGAGACGCGCAACGGCGACGTCGCACGCCAGCGCGTGCGCAACGCCGAAGAGGCCCGCGCGATCTCGGCCGCGCGCTACGCGAAGGGCATGACGGACTACCTGCCGTCGCTGGCCGCCGACCAGACACTGCTGCAGGCGCGCCGCGCGCAAGCCGAGAGCACGGGACGCTTGCGAACGCAACTCGTCGCCGTCTACAAGGCGCTCGGCAGCGACGGCAGCCTGGGGCTGGAGACGGCGGGCCGCTAGCGCGAGCGGCCGGCCTCCGGAGAGCGCGATCGGAGGCGGGTGAGGGTCGCGAACGGATGGCGCTGCGTGAGGCAGCGGCCCGCTGTCGGCTCATCGGCGGCGGTCGAGCTGCCGAGCT
The DNA here is from genome assembly GCA_036497875.1 of Caldimonas sp. GTDB lineage: Bacteria > Pseudomonadota > Gammaproteobacteria > Burkholderiales > Burkholderiaceae_C > Schlegelella_A. The sequence continues at coordinate 425 of DASXIP010000463.1, read as the reverse complement.
CAATGCGCGACCGCGAACAGCCGCCATTCGCCGGGGATGCCCTTGAGCTCCTGGGTGCCGCGATCGTCGAACGAAAGTCCGGAACCCGCGACGAGGTCCTTGACGGTGCTCGACACCAGCACCTCGCCGCCGTTCGCGCGCGCTGCGACGCGTGCGCCGGTGTGTACGGCGATGCCGCCGAGCTTGTCTCCCATCAATTCGCACTCGCCGGTGTGCAGACCGGCGCGGATTTCCAGCCCGATGGCGCGCACGCCGCTGGAGATCGCGCAGGCGCAGCGCACGGCTCGCGCCGGACCGTCGAAGGTGGCGAGGAAGCCGTCGCCAGAGGTGTCGATCTCGCGGCCACGGAAGCGCATCAGCTCGCTGCGAATCAACGCATGGTGGCTGTCGAGGAGGTCGTGCCAACCGCGATCGCCGAGGAACGC
>DASXIP010000462.1:0-2009 GCA_036497875.1 Caldimonas sp. | reverse complement strand
GAGGATCAGGATGCGCAGCCGCCGCTGCGCAGCAGCGCTCGCGCCCTCGGCGGCCGACACGATGCTCGGCGCCGCGCCGAACGCGGGAAGCGCGAGCGCGGCGGCATGCAGGAAATGGCGGCGCGTCGTGCGCATCGATGACTCCAAAGGAACGAGGCTCACGATCGTAGGCCTTCGCGCCGTCGCCCGCGACGACGGTGTGGGCGCGCCGCCTTGCGGCAAGATACGTCGTCGGCCGGACTGCACGGCCGCAGGAGACAAGCATGCGTCGCAACCCCTGCTCCTTCCTCCCGTCACGCCGGATCGTTCTCCTCGGCAGCGCAGTACTCGGCTTCGCAGCACTGGACCGGCCCGGACTCGCCTTCGCCCAGACCGCAACCGGGAAGCTCCGCATCGGCACCATCGGCGCCGGTCGCATCGGCGGCACCGTCGGCGGGCTCTGGGTCAAGGCCGGTCATCCGGTGATGTTCTCGGCGAAGGATCTGCAGGAAAGCAAGGCGCTCGCAGACCGGCTCGGCACGCTCGCCAGCGCCGGCAGCGTCGCCGAGGCAATCGCCTTCGGCGATGTCGTCTTCCTCGCGGTGCCGTATGGCGCGATGCCCGAAATCGTCCGCGACTACGGTGCCACGCTGCGCGGCAAGATCGTGCTCGACGCCGGCAACGCCGTGGCCGGCCGCGACGGCGCGATCGCCGCCGAGGCCGATCGCGATGGCATCGGCCTGACGACGCAGAAGTACTTGCCGGGCGCGCGCATCGTTCGCGCCTTCAACACGATCGGCTACACGATCCTCGCCAACGAATCTGGCCGCGCCGATCCGAAGCTGCCGATCCCGATCGCGGGCGACGACGCCGATGCAGTCCGCATCGCTGCCGAGCTCGTCCGCGATGCCGGCTTCGAGCCGGTTGTCGCCGGCAGCCTCGCCGACGCTCGCGCGTTCCAGCGCGGCGGTCCGGGCTACGGGCCGAGCGCGAACGCGGCCGAGCTGCGCGAGAAGCTGCGCTCCAAGCCGTGACCCTGGCGCGCGGCTGCCTGCGGGCGCTGATGCCGGCGACGCCCGCGGAGCGCCGCGCCGCGCTCTGGTCGTTCGCGTACTTCTTCGCCCTGCTCGCCGCGTACTACGTGCTGCGGCCGGTGCGCGACCAGTTGGCGATCGCCGGCGGCATCCAGGCCCTGCCCTGGCTCTTCACTGCCACCTTCGCCGCCATGCTCGTCGCGCAGCCCATCTACGGCGCGCTGGTGGCGCGGCTGCCGCGGCGCCGCTTCATCGCCGTCGTCTACCACTTCTTCGCCGCCAACCTGGCGCTGTTCTGGGTCCTCCTCGTGCTCGGTATCGGGCAGGTCGCGGTGGCGCGGGTGTTCTTCGTCTGGGTGAGCGTCTTCAGCCTGTTCGCGGTGGCGGTGTTCTGGTCGTTCATGGCCGACCTCTTCGACAGCGAACAGGCCAAGCGCCTGTTCGGCTTCATCGGCGCCGGCGGCACCGCGGGCTCGCTCGTCGGCCCGGCGGTCACGCTCGCGCTCTCGGGGCCGCTCGGGCCTGCGAACCTGCTGCTGGTCGCGCTCGTGCTGCTCGAGCTCGCGGTGCTCTGCGTCTACCGGCTCGAGCGCACGACCGTCGGCGCGCAGGGGCCGCGGCGCGACGAACGCGCGATCGGCGGCAGCGCGTTCGCGGCGGTCGGCGAGATCGTCCGCTCGCCGTACCTGCTCGGCCTCGCGGCGTGGGCGAGCCTGCTCTCGTTCGGCGCTACGACGCTCTACTTCGCGCAGGCGCACGTCGTCGCCGCAGAGGTCCACGGCGCGGCGGCACAGACGCGGGTGTTCGCGAGCGTCGACCTTGCGGTCGGCCTGCTGACGCTCGCCACCCAGGTCGTCGCCACCGGGCGCTTTCTCGAACGTTTCGGCATCGGCGTCGCGTCCGCGGCGCTGCCGGCCGTCTACCTCGTCGGCTTCGCCTGCCTCGGCCTCAGCCCGACGCTCGGCGTCGTGCTCGTCTTCCAGGTCGCACAACGCT
>DASXIP010000461.1:0-1597 GCA_036497875.1 Caldimonas sp. | reverse complement strand
GGCTCGCCTCGACGAACTGCGATGCCGGGCCGGGGATCGGATAGCTGTAGCGCGGCAGGTCCGCGATGCTCGCGACCTTGATGCGCGGAGCGTCGGCGGCGTTGGCTCCGGTCGCGGCCCATGCAAGCGCGGCTGCGCAGAGAAGGCCGATCAGGGGGAGGGATCGCGGTCCTTGAAGCTGTCTCAATGCTGCCTCGCGAGATGAGCGGGACGGCCAATATGCCAGACTCGCGTGCCAATGGTGATCTTCGAATGGACTCTCCTGCTCCTCGTCGCCGCCGTCGGCCTGACGGCGCTGTCGCGGCGCTGGCGGGCGCCCTACCCGTCGCTGCTGGCGATCCTCGGCTGTGCGCTGGTCTTCGTTCCCGGCGCACCGAAGTTCGCCCTCCAACCCGAACTGGCGCTGGCCCTCTTCGTCGCGCCGATCCTGCTCGACGCCGCCTACGACACGTCGCTGCGCGACCTGCGTGACAACTGGGTGCCGGTCGCCGGCCTCGTGCTCGTCGCCGTCGCGGCGACGACTGCCGTCGTCGCCATCGTCGCGCGCACCCTCGTGCCGGCGCTCCCCTGGGCAGCGGCGATCGCCCTCGGCGCGATCGTCGCTCCGCCTGACGCCGCCGCGGCGACGGCCGTACTGCGCGCAGCGCCGCTGCCTCATCGCGTCCTGCAGATCCTCGAAGGCGAAAGCCTGCTCAACGATGCGACCGCGCTGCTCACCTATCGAATCGCCGTCGCGGCGGCGATGGGCGCGAGCTTCAGCTTTGCCCACGCCGTGCCGACACTCGTCGTCGTCACCTTCGGCAGCCTGGCAGCCGGCGCCGCGTTGGCGTGGCTGGCGCTGCGCGTGCTGCGCATCACCGACGACGTGCCGAGCGCGATCGTGCTGCAATTCGCCAGCACCTTCGGCGTCTGGATCCTCGCCGAGCGCGTCGGCCTCTCGGGGATCCTGACCGTCGTCGCGTACGCGATCGGCCTCGCCCGCGTCGCACCGATGCTGACGCCGGCGCGCGTGCGCATTCCGTCGTACGCGGTCTGGGCGACGGCGGTCTTCGTCCTCAACGCCCTCGCCTTCGTGCTCATCGGCCTGCAGCTCGGTCCGATCCTCGATCGCCTGTCGGCCGACGAGCGAAGTGCCTACACCGGCGTGGCGCTGGCCGTGCTCGGCACGGTGATCGTCACGCGCATCGCCTGGGTCATGCCCTACAACTGGCTCATCCGACAGAGGCTGGGCGCACACGACAGCCGGCGCGGCCGGTCGTTGCTGCCGCCGAGCGTCAAGAGCGGCATCATCATCTCGTGGTGCGGCATGCGCGGCATCGTCACGCTTGCCGCAGCGCTGGCGCTGCCCGACGGCGAAGCGCCGTTCCCAGGGCGCGACCTCATCCTCTTCACCGCCTTCGTCGTCGTTCTCGGCACGCTCGTGCTGCAGGGGCTGACGCTGCGGCCGCTGCTGCTCTGGCTCGACCTTCGCGACGACGAGCCGGTGGAACGCGAAACGGTGCTGGCCCGCCAGGCGGCGTTGCGCGCCGCGTTGGCCAGCCTCGACGGCGATTCGTCGCCGGCAGCGAAGGCGCTGCGTCTCGAGTACGAGCAGTTC
>DASXIP010000460.1:0-1614 GCA_036497875.1 Caldimonas sp. | reverse complement strand
CCGCCGAGCTCGTCTTGGTCGGCCGCGCTGAGGCGATCGCCCGGGCCGAGGGCTGGCCGCGCTGCACCCGCATCGCGGCGAGCGAGGTCGTCGAGATGACCGATTCGGTCGAAACTGCGCTCAGGCGGAAGAAGGACTCGTCGCTGAGGGTCGCTGTCAGCCAGGTCAAGCCCCTCGCCGACCGGCCTTCTCTCGATCAGGCGTGTGTCTCGGCGGGCAATACCGGGGCGCTGATGGCGGTCTCGCGCTACGTGCTGAAGACGACCTTCGGCATCGACCGGCCTGCGATCGCAACGCTGATGCCGAACGAGCACGACGGCTTTACGACCGTCCTCGACCTCGGCGCCAACGTCGACTGCACGGCAGAGCACCTGCTCCAGTTCGCGGTGATGGGCAGCGCGCTCGTCGCCGCCGTCTCCGGCAAGGCCGAGCCGACGGTCGGCCTGCTCAATATCGGCGAAGAGGCGATCAAGGGCGGCGAGGCGATCAAGGCCGCGGCCGAGCTGTTGCGCGAAGCTGCCGCCGCCGGCATCGTCAACTTCTACGGCAATGTCGAGGCGAACGACATCTTCAAGGGCACGACCGACATCGTCGTCTGCGACGGCTTCGTCGGCAACGTCATGCTGAAGACGGCCGAAGGCCTGGCCTCGATGCTGACGACATTCATCAAGCAGGAGTTCACCCGCAACGCGCTGACCAAGATCGCGGCGCTCGCGGCGCTGCCGGTGCTCGGGCGCTTCAAGACCCGGGTCGATCCGCGCCGCTACAACGGCGCCGCGCTGCTCGGCTTGCGTGGCCTCGTCTTCAAGAGCCACGGCTCGGCCGACGCGTTCGCGTTCGAGCACGCGCTCGCGCGTGCCCACGACGCGGCGAAGAACGGCTTGCTCGACCGCGTCCAGCATCGGATCCAGGCGACGCTCGCTGCCTTGCCGGCGACCGCCCATCCGAGCGAGACCGGATTCGATGACTCGACGGCGTTCGGCGGAGTGCAGTCGGCATGACATCGGCCGGGCGCTATTCCCGCATCCGCGGCACCGGCAGCTTCCTGCCGAATGATCGCGTGAGCAACGCCGACCTAGCGGCGCGGCTCGCCAGGGACGGCGTCGAGACCTCGGATGAATGGATCGTCGAGCGCACCGGCATCCGCTATCGCCACTTCGCGGCGCCCGACGTCACCAGCAGCGACCTCGCGCTGATCGCTTCGCGTCGCGCGCTCGAGGCGGCCGACTGCGACCCCGGCGCGATCGACCTCATCATCGTCGCCACCTCGACGCCCGATATGGTGTTCCCGTCGGCGGCGTGCCTGCTACAGCAAAAGCTCGGCGTCGCCGGCTGCCCGGCGTTCGACGTCCAGGCGGTGTGCTCGGGCTTCGTCTACGCGCTCGCCATCGCCGATTCGATGATCAAGACCGGCGCGGCGTCGAAGGCGCTCGTCGTCGGCGCCGAGGTCTTCTCGCGCATCCTCGACTTCAAGGACCGGACCACCTGCGTCCTGTTCGGTGACGGTGCCGGCGCGGTCGTCCTCGAGGCGAGCGAGACGCCTGGGATCCTCGCCACTGAGCTCCATGCCGACGGCCGCCATGTCGACATCCTCTGCGTTCCCGGCAACGTGTC
>DASXIP010000459.1:0-7925 GCA_036497875.1 Caldimonas sp. | reverse complement strand
CCGTATGAACCTGCAGATCCGCGACCTCACGAAGACCTACGCCAACGGCGTTCGCGCACTCGATCGCGTGACGCTCTCGATTCCGACCGGAATGTTCGGCCTGCTGGGCCCGAACGGCGCCGGCAAGTCGACGCTGATGCGCACCCTCGCGACGCTGCAGGAGGCCGACGCCGGCAGCGCCGCACTGACAGGATTGCCGGCGGGTGACATCGACGTCCTGCGCGACAAGGATGCGGTCCGCCGGGTGCTCGGCTACCTGCCGCAGGACTTCGGCGTCTATCCGAAGGTATCGGCGCAGAGCCTGCTCGACCACTTCGCGCGGTTGAAGGGCGTGGTCGACGGCCGGGCGCGGCGGGAGACGGTCGATGCGCTGCTCGAGCGCGTCAACCTGCATGCCGTTCGCAAGCACCACCTGGGGGGATTTTCGGGCGGCATGCGCCAGCGCTTCGGCATCGCGCAGGCGCTGCTCTGCAATCCGAAGCTGGTGATTGTCGACGAGCCGACCGCGGGGCTCGATCCGGAGGAGCGCGTCCGCTTCCACAACCTGCTCGCCGACATCGCGTCCGACGTGGTCGTGATTCTGTCGACGCACATCGTCAGCGACGTCGCCGATTTGTGCGGCCAGTTCGCGGTGATCGACAAGGGCCGCGTCCTCCTAAACGGCGAGCCCGACGCGCTTGTCGCCGGGCTCGGCGGGCGCATCTGGCGAAAGGCTGCCGGCAAGAACGAGATCGAGGCGATGAAGACGCGCCTCAGCCTCGTCTCGACGCGCCTGCAGGCAGGCCAGACGATCGTCCGTGCGTATTCGCAGGAGCGGCCCGAGGCCGGCTTCGAGCCGGTCGCCGCCGAACTCGAGGACGTCTACTTCTGCAGCATCGCCGGCTATCTGCGCGAGCCCGCCGAGGCGATGGTCTGACGTGAGCTCGGCCTTCTGGACCATCGCCGGGTTCGATTTCGTCCGCCGCCTGCGGATGGTCTCGACGTGGGTGTATTTCGTTCTCTACGCCGCCGTCGCGGGCCTGTGGATGGCCGCGGCGGGCGGCGCCGTTCCGGGCACGCTCGTCAACTTCGGCGGCGACAAGGTGCTGATCAACGGCAGCTACGCGCTCGCGGTCGGCATCGGCGTGCTCGCGTTCACCGGCATCACCGTGATCGGCTCGATCGCCGGCCGGGCGGTGCAGCAGGACTTCGAGGCCGGCATCCACCCGTTCTTCTTCAGCGCCCCGATCACCAAGCGCGACTATTTCTTCGGCCGTCTGTTCGGCGCTTGGATGACGTTGCTGCTGGTCTTCGTCGGCATCGCCATCGGCGTCGTGATCGGGACGCACTGGCCGGGAGTCGACGCCGCACGCGTGCTCGCTTCACCCGACTGGCAGAGCTTCGTTCGGCCATACCTGTTCGTGCTGATCCCGAACGTGCTCTGGCTCGGCGGCTGCTTCTTCGTGCTCGCGGCGCTGACCCGGCAGATGGCGCCGGTCTACGTCGCCGGCGTGATCGCGCTCGTCGGCTACCTGTTCGCCGTGAACCTGCTCGGCGACATGGAGAATAAGACGTTCGCGGCGCTGATCGACCCGTCGGGGGCGACCGCAGTCGATGTCGTCACGCGCTACTGGAGCGTGGCGCAGAAGAACGGGCAGCCGGTGCCGCTTGCCGGCGTGTTGCTCTGGAATCGGCTGCTCTGGGTCGGGCTCGGCGTGATCGTCACGTTGCTCGGCTATCGCGCGTTCCGGATGGAAGCTTCGCAGCTCTCGCGAGCGCGCAAGGCCCGCGTCGCCGACGTTGAGGCCGACGATGTCGCCGTCGTGCCGGCGCCTGCGGCGCCGTTGCCGGTCGTGTGGCCCGACCGCAGCGCGGCAGCGTTCGCCCGCATGCTGCCTGGTCTGGCGCGCCTCTACGTCGGCGAGATCGTGCGCAGCCCGCGCTTCCTCACGATCGTTCTCGGCGGCGTCATGCTCGTCGTCGGCAACGCGACGACGCTCGGCTCGTTCTACGGCACCAATACCTACCCGCTGACCTACAAGGTGCTCGACCTCGTCTCGGGTCTGTTCGGACTCTTCGTGCTGATCGTCACCGCGATCTACACCGGCGAGCTGGTGTGGCGCGAGCGCGACGCGCGCATGGACGAGATCGGCGACAGCACGCCGGCGCCAACGTGGCTCGGCTTCCTCGCCAAGTTCATCACCGTTCTCGTCCTGCAGGTGCTGCTGCTCTGCGTGGTGCTTCTCTGCAGCATCGGCGTGCAGGTGTTCCAGGGTTTTTTCCGGATCGAACTCGGCCAGTACCTGCTCGAGTTGTTCGTCATCCAGTTCAGCGGCTACGTCCTCATCGCGGTGCTCGCGTTCGTCGTTCACACGATCGTCAACAACAAGTACCTCGGCCACTTCCTCGTCGGCCTGCTCTTCCTGGTCAACTTGCGGCTGCCGTCGTTCGGCTTCGAGGACCGCCTCTACCTCTACGGCAGCAGCCCGTCGCTGATCTATTCCGACATGAACGGCTGGGGCCACTTCCTGCCGGCGGTGTTCTGGTTTCGCGTCTACTGGCTAGCGTTCGCGGCGCTGCTGCTCGTGCTCTCGTACGCACTCTGGGTCCGCGGCCGCGAAGACCGCTGGCGCGGCCGCTGGCACTCGGCGGTGGCGCGCATGCGCACTCCAGCGTGGTCAATCGCTGGCGCCGCCACAGTCGTCTTCGCGGCCACGGGCGGCTGGATCTTCTACAACACCCACGTCCTCAATGCGTTCGTCTCGCGCAACGACGGCCTGGAGCGCCGCGCGGAGTTCGAGCGTCGCCACAGGGCCCTTGCCGGTGCGCCACAGCCGCGCATCACCGCGGTCGACGTCCAGGTCGATCTCCATCCCGAGGAGAAGCGGGTCCGCATCACCGGGTCGTACACGCTGGTCAACCGGACGGCGGCGCCGATTCGCGACGTCTACGTCGTCTACCCGCGCACCGCCGACGTGCACACGATGGCCTTCGGCGCCGCCGCGAAGCTTGCCGACGACGAACCGGATCTGTCCTGGCACCACTACGTGCTGGCCGAGGCGCTCGCGCCAGCGGCGATGACGACGTTCCGCTTCGACATTGGCTATGGCGCCAGGGGCTTCACCAACAACGGCGCTGATCCGGTCGTGCTCGGCAACGGCACGTTCCTGAACGCCGGCCTGTCTGCCGAGACGACGCTGATGCCGAGCTTCGGCTACGACGAGAACGGCGAGCTATCGACCGACCGCGAGCGCAAGGAGCACCGCCTGCCACCGAAGCCGCGCATGCACGACCTCGCCGACCCTGCGCAGGTCCTGCAGAACGCGCTGTCGCGCGACGCCGACTTCATCGACTACCGCGCCCGCTTCTGCACCGCTGCCGACCAGCTTCCTGTGACCTCGGGCTACATCGCGCGCGACGCGGTCGAGAACGGCCGCCGCTGCATCGACTACCGGATGAACACGAAGATGGCCGACATCTACTCGTTCGTCTCGGCCAGCTACGAGATCCTGCGCGACGTCTGGCACGGGCCCGGCGGCGACGTCGCGATCGAGATCGACTACCAGCGCGGCCACGAATACAACCTCGCGCGGATGGTCACTGGCGTCAAGGACTCGCTCGCGTACTACACCGCGCACTACGGGCCGTACCAGCACAAGATCGTGCGCATCGTCGAGTTCCCGCGCTTCTCGCGTTCCGGCGGCTTCGCCGAGTCGTTCCCGAACACGGTGCCGTTCAACGAGGCGATCGGTTTCACCGCCAAGGTCGACGACCGCGATCCGAACGACATCGACTATCCGTACTTCGTCACCGCCCACGAGGTCGCGCATCAATGGTGGGCGCACCAGGAAATGCCGGCCAACGTGCAGGGCGCCGAATTCATCACCGAGAGCCTTGCCGAGTACTCGGCGCTGATGGTGCTCAAGCAGAAGTACGGCGATGCCCGGATGCGCCGCTTCCTGAAATACGAGCTCGATCGCTACCTGCTCGGCCGCGGCACCGAGGCAAAGCAGGAGCAACCGCTCGTGCGCGCCGACGGCGCCGCTTATGTGCACTACCAGAAAGGGTCGCTCGCACTCTACGCGCTACAGGACGCGATCGGCGAGCCGGCGATCGACGACGCGCTGTCGACGTTCCTGAAGCGCTGGCATTTCGCCGGGCCGCCGTACGCACGCTCGGTCGACCTGCTCGCCGAATTCCGCCGCGTCACGCCGCCGGCGCTGCAGCCGCTGATCGTCGACCTGTTCGAGACGATCACGCTGTACGACGTGCGCGCGATCGACGCCACCGCCAAGCGCCAGGGCGATGGCAGCGAAGTCGTCGAGCTGCGCGTCTCGGCGAAGAAGATTCGCGCCGACGGCGCCGGCAACGAGACCGAGGTGCCGTTCGACGGCGAGGTCGACATCGGCGCGCTCGACGACCACGGCAACGTGCTCGCGATCGAAAAGCATCGCGTCCGCTCGGGCGAGAACCGATTCGAGCTGGCGCTGAAGCCGGGCGCGGCGCGCGCCGGCATCGATCCGCTCGGCAAGCTCATCGACCGCGACCTCGGCGACAACACGGTGGCGATCACGCGCTGATCGTGCGACGCGAGGCGGCTCCCTCCGATTGCGGCCATGTCGACGTTGCTCGCTGCCGTGGTCAACGTCTCCGGAAGCGTCGCGAAGACCGGCGGCCGGATCGCCAAGCGCGACGCGATCGCCGAGTGTCTCGGCCGAGCCGGCGCCGACGAGGTCGCGATCGTCGTCGCCTATCTCTCGGGCGAGACGCCGCAGGGCCGGATCGGCATCGGCTATGCGACGCTTGCGGCGCTGCGCGGTTCGCCCGCAGCCGAGGCGACCCTCGCCGTCGGCGACGTCGACGCGGCACTGACGCGGATCGCGGCGACGACTGGTAAGGGCTCCGCCGAGCGACGCGGCGAGTTGCTGCGCGATCTGTTCGGGCGCGCGACCGCGGCCGAGCAGGAGTTCCTCATTCGCCTTCTCGTCGGCGAGCTCCGCCAGGGTGCGCTCGAGGGCGTGATGATCGACGCGATCGCGGCGGCCGCGGCCCTGGCCGCGGCCGATGTGCGCCGGGCGGCGATGGTCACCGGCAGCCTCGGCACCGTCGCGCGCGTCGCGATGAGCGAGGGCGCCGCCGGCCTGGCCCGGTTCGCGATCGCGTTGCAGCGGCCGGTCCAGCCGATGCTCGCCCAGCCCGCCGCCGACATCGCCGAAGCCATGACGCGGCTCGGCACGGCGGCGGTCGAGTGGAAGGTCGACGGCGCGCGCGTGCAGGTGCACAAGTCCGGCCGTGACGTCCGCGTCTACACGCGGGCGCTGAACGAGATCACCGCTTCGGTGCCGGAGATCGTCGAGGCCTTGCGCGAACTGCCGGTGAGCACATTGATCCTCGACGGCGAGGCGGTCGCTCTCGACGCCCGCGGCGCGCCGCTCGCGTTCCAGGTCACGATGCGGCGCTTCGGCCGCAAGCTCGACGTCGAGAAGATGCGCGCCGAGCTGCCGCTCGCGGCCTACTTCTTCGATTGCCTCTATCGCGACGGCACGCCTCTCGTCGAGCGGCCGGCGCAGGAGCGCTTCGACGCGCTCGCGGCGGTGCTGCCGCCGGCGCTGGTGATTCCACGTCTCGTCACCGCCGATGTCGCCGCCGCCGAGGACTTCTATGCCGACGCGCTCGGGCACGGTCACGAGGGCGTGATGGTGAAGGCGCTCGACGCGTCGTACGAAGCGGGCAGCCGCGGCGCGAGCTGGCTCAAGGTCAAGCGCGCACACACGCTCGACCTCGTCGTCCTCGCCGCCGAGTGGGGCCACGGGCGTCGCCATGGCTGGCTCTCGAACCTGCATCTCGGCGCCCGCGACCCGACGGGCGGCTGGGTGATGCTCGGCAAGACGTTCAAGGGCATGACCGATGCCCTGCTCGCGTGGCAGACGCGCGAGCTGCTGGCTCGCGAGAGCGCGCGCGATGCGTACACGGTTTACGTCCGTGCCGAGCTCGTCGTCGAGATCACCTTCAACGACCTGCAGGCGAGCCCGCTGTATCCCGGCGGCCTGGCGCTTCGCTTCGCGCGCGTCAAGGGCTACCGGCCGGACAAGCGGGCCGAGGACGCCGACACCATCGAGACGGTGCGCGCGCTCTACGACGCGCAGCTTGCCGGCGGCGCGCGCTGAGCGGTGCCGCCGCCGGAGATCAGCGCGCCGGCGCGAGCTTGTTCACCAGCTCGAGCGCACGGGCGACGTTTTCCTCCGGCGAGACGCCGCCGACGGCGGCGAGAACGGTGCCGTCGGGCTTGACGACGAAGGTCGTGCGCTCTGCGAAGCCATGTCCGATTTCCTTGCCTCGGGTATCGGTGGCGCCGCTGATCGCGCTGCTCACCTTGAGGCCGTACGAGCGCGCGATCTTGCCGTCGCCGTCGGAGGCGACCGCGAGCTTGCCGGCGCAGTAGTCGGGGTCGGCGGAGAAGGTGTTCAGCCGCTCGATGCTGTCGAGCGAGACGCCGATCACGCTGGCGCCGGCGGCGGCGAACCGCTCCGCCTTGGTCGAGAACTCGTGCGCCTGGACGTTGCATCCGCTCGTGTATGCCGAGGGATAGAAGTAGACGACGACCGGCCCCTTGGCCAGGCTCTCCTTCAGCGAATACGTAAACGGCTTGCCCGCGAGCGACGCGGTCGCCGTGAAGTCGGGCGCGGTGTCGCCTGCCTTCAGCGCGGCGAATGACGCCGTCGTGGCGGCCATCAGGGCGAACAGGGAAGCGGTGCGGCGCAGGGTCATGACAAGCCTTCGGAGGTGGTTTCACTGGTGCGGCACGCACGATCGACGAGCGCTGCCCGCTCGACCGCGATTCTCGTGTGTTCGGCGAGTCCGCGCTGGCGGCGCGGTCGCTCGCCCGGTCGCGAGGCAACCCGCAACAGGTCGCCCCCTCGCCGAAGTGCGCGCCTGACGAACCACAATCGCGCGACCCAGGACCCTCGCATCCCTGCGCGCGACGAGATCGCCGCCATCGCGCACACTTCGAAGCTCGGCTTCGTCGCCACGCCATGACTGCCGCCACCGCCTTTCGCTTCGACAACTCGTACGCCCGCGACCTCAAGGACTTCGCCCTGCCGTGGCGACCGGTGGCCGTGCCGGCGCCGAAGTGGCTGTTCTTCAACCGGTCGCTCGCCGACGATCTCGGCCTCGACGCCGCCGCACTCGAAGGCGATGCCGGCGCGGCGCTCTTTGCCGGCAACGCGCTGCCCGAGGGCGCCGAGCCGATCGCGCAGGCGTACGCCGGCCACCAGTTCGGCGGCTTTTCGCCGCAGCTCGGCGACGGCCGCGCGGTGCTGCTCGGCGAGGTCATCGATCGCGCCGGCCAGCGCCGCGACATCGCGATGAAGGGCTCGGGCCGGACACCGTTCTCGCGCGGCGGCGACGGCAAGGCCGCGGTCGGACCGATGCTGCGCGAGGTCCTGATCGGCGAGGCGATGCACGCGCTCGGCATCCCGACCACGCGCGCGCTCGCGGTGGTCGCCACCGGCGAGCCGGTGCTGCGCGAGGAAGTGCTGCCGGGCGCGGTGCTGACGCGCGTCGCCGCCAGCCACCTGCGCGTCGGCACGTTCCAGTTCTTCGCCGTGCGCGGCGACGTCGAGCGCGTGCGCCAGCTCGCCGAGTACACGATCGCGCGCCACGATCCGGCGCTCGTCGGCACGTCGCGGCGTTTTCTCGGCCTGCTCGAGAACGTCGCCGAGCGCCAGGCGGCGCTGATCGCGCAATGGATGAACGTCGGCTTCATCCACGGCGTGATGAACACCGACAACATGAGGCTCTCGGGCGAGACGATCGACTACGGCCCGTGCGCATTCATGGAGGCATACGACCCGGCCGCGGTCTTCAGCTCGATCGACCAGCACGGCCGCTACGCGTTCGGCAACCAGCCCGACATCGCGTTGTGGAACCTTGCCCGCTTCGCC
>DASXIP010000458.1:0-1520 GCA_036497875.1 Caldimonas sp. | reverse complement strand
GACGCTGCCGGTCGCCATGTCGGACGGCAGACAGCCGTCGACGACGCGCAGCAACGAGACCGCGCTCCACTCCTGCCCCTTCGCGGAATGAATCGTCGACAGGATGAGGTAGTCCTCGTCGCGACCGGGTGGCCCCGCCTCGTCGCTCGTCGCTGCCGGCGGATCGAGCGCGAGCTCGGTCAGGAAGCGCTCGCGCGACGGATAGCCGCCGGCGAGGCGGACGAGATGGCCGATGTCGGCGGCACGTGGCGCGGCGTCGTCGTGGCGCCGCTCCAGCAGCGGCAGGTACCAGCGCTCGACCACGGCGAGCTCGTCCGGCCACGGCGATTGCGCCGCACGCAGCGCCGCGAACATTGCGACGAACTCGGCCCACGCCGGAACGACCGCAGCCGAGGGCGCGAACGCGCGCAGCGCCAGCAGCGGATCGCCGGCGCTCGCGAGCGCCGCCAGCAGCCGCTCGGCACCCGCCGCCCCGATCCCAGGCACGAGCTGCAGCACGCGCAGGCCGGCGCGCTGGCCGTGCGGGTTGGCGGCGAAACGGAGCACCGCGAGGACGTCCTTGACGTGCGCGGCATCGAGGAACTTGAGGCCGCCGTACTTGACGAACGGGATCTCGCGACGCGCCAGCTCGAGCTCGAGCGTGTTGCTGTGGTGGCTGCTGCGAAAGAGAACCGCCTGGCTCTTCAGCGCCAGCCCCGACTCGCGCAGCGCGAGCACGCGCTCGGCGACCCACGCTGCCTCCGCCGCTTCATCGTCGACCCAGACCAGCGCCGGGCGCTCGCTTTCGCTGCGCTCGCTCCAGAGCTGCTTGACATGGCGTTCGGCGGCGAGCGCGATCACTGCGTTCGACGCTGCCAGCAACGGCGCCGTCGAGCGGTAGTTCTGCTCGAGGGTGAGCACGCTCGCAGGTGGATCGAACTGGCCGGCGAAGTCGAGGATGTTGCGCACCTCGGCGGCACGAAACGAGTAGATCGATTGCGCGTCGTCGCCGACGACGGTGAGGCCGCGACCGTCCGGCTTCAGTGCCCGGACGATCCCGGCCTGGAGCCGGTTCGTGTCCTGGTACTCGTCGACCAGGACGTGATCGAAGCGGGCGCGGAGCGCCGCGCCGACGCCGGGGTCGGCCATCGCCTCGGCCCACCAGACGAGCAGGTCGTCGAAGTCGAGCACGCGCTGGGCCTGCTTCTCGGCGACGTAGGCGGCGAACAGGCGACCGAGCGCGTCGCCGTGATCGCTGCACCATGGGAAGGTCTCGCCGAGGACCTCGGCGAGCGACTTGCGCGCATTGACCACGCGCGAATAGATCGCGAGGCAGGTGCCCTTCTGCGGAAAGCGGCGCGTGCCGCTGCCGAGGCCGAGCCGCTGGCGCAGCAGGTGCAGCAGGTCTTCGGAGTCGGCGCGGTCGTCGACGGTGAACGACGGCTCGAGCCCGACCTGCGCGGCGACGCTGCGCAGCAGGCGCGCGCCGACGCTGTGGAAGGTGCCGCACCACGGCAACCGCGGCGGCGGCTGCAGCGGCG
>DASXIP010000457.1:0-2301 GCA_036497875.1 Caldimonas sp. | reverse complement strand
GACAATCAGATCCTGCGGCTCGCCGCCGGCGCGGCCGCTTGGAGGTCGCCATGACGCTCACCCGCACCCTTTTCTCGGCCGTCGCGCTCGCTGCGGCGGCGGCACTCGTTCCAACGGCCGCCGAGGCGGGCAACAACTGGCATGGTGTCGGCGGCGGCGGCTGGCATGGCGGCGGCTGGAACGGTGGCCACTGGAACGGCGGCCACTGGCACGGCGGCTACTGTTGCTACGGCGGGTACTGGCCAGGAGCATTCTGGGGCGGCGTCGCCATCTGGGTCGGGGTCGGCTACTACAGCACGTATCCCGGCTACTACTACGGACCTTACGGACCGACCTGTGGCACGTACTACGACGCTCCCCCGATGGCCGGGCCGACGTATTCGACGGTCGATCCGGCCGCGCATTCCGGACAGCCCGTGCCGCAAGCCTCGCAGGTGCCGGAGCCGATCTTCTATCCGAGGAACGGCCAGAGCGCGGAGGCAACCGAGAACGACCGCCGCGACTGCAATCGCTGGGCGACGACGCAACGCGGCGCGATGGCCGACGCAAGCATCTTCCAGCGCGCGACGCTCGCCTGCATGGAAGGCCGCGGCTACACGGCCAAGTAAGTTCCTGCGACCGCCCCCCGATCGAGGGGGTGCCTCGCCGCGATCGGCCGTGACCGATTGCGCGCGCCGCCGTCGTGCCCGCCGAGAGGCGCGCCGTGGTCGACAGACCCAGCACAGAATGCAGAATGCGCGAGACGCCGGGCGGCAGCGCCACGGCCTCGATCGGCCGGCATCCGCACCGGCGCTGGGAGTGTGGGAATGACCGCGACGAATTCGGACGCGCCGTTCGAAAAGACGTTTCGCCTCGTCTGCCGGCTCGACGACGCCGACATCGACTACGTGCGTGACACCGCCGAGTGGATCCGGCGCTGCGTCACGCGCATCCTCGAGCTCAACCCGACCGCGACCGCGGACGACGCGACGCCGGTCGTCGTCGACATGAGCACGCGCGGCCGCTGGCGCCTGATGCGCCCGGAAATCGTCGCCGAGCAGATCGCGCTCGTGCCGGCCGCGCGGTGAGCAGCTCGATGCGGCGGCTCGCAGTGGCAGCAGCGCTCGTCTTTACGGCCGTGCCGTTCACCGCGGACGCAGCGCCGACGATGTACAAGTGCATCGAGGGCGGACGCACTGTCTATCAGCAGCAGGCCTGCCCCGTCCATCCCGACGCCGAGCCGGCTGCGAGCGCTGCGCGCGCAGCGACGAAGGCAAGCGCCGCCGCCGAGCCGGCGGCCGGCGAACGCAAGGTCAAGCGGGCTTCGCCGGCTGCTTCGTCCGCGTCCGCCACGCCCCGATGAGGACGAGCAGCCCCGGGATCAGGATCGCGCCCCAGATGATCACGTCGAGGTGCTGCTTCACCCACGGGACGTTGCCGAACAGGTAGCCAGCCGTCGTCACCGAGCCGATCCAGAGCGCGCCACCGCTGACGTCGTAGACGGTGAATCGCTGGCGCGTCATCTGCGCGACGCCGGCGACGAACGGCGCGAACGTGCGCAGGAACGGCATGAAGCGCGCGGCGACGATCGTGATACCGCCGTAGCGCTCGTAGAACGCATGCGCGCGGTCGAAGGCGTTCTTGTTGAACCAGCGCGATTGCTTCCAGCCGAAGACGCGCGGCCCGACGCTTCGTCCGATCGCATAGTTGCTCTGGTTGCCGAGGACGGCGGCGGCCCAGAGCAGCAGCAGGACGAGCGGCAGGCTCATCAACCCGTGCGCGCACATCGCGCCGACGACGAAGAGCAGCGAGTCGCCCGGCAGGAACGGCATCACGACGAGGCCGGTCTCGACGAAGATGATCGCGAACAGCAGCGCGTAGACCCAGGTGCCGTAGAGGTTGACGAAATTCGCGAGATGGACATCAACGTGAAGGACGAAGTCGAGCACCGATCCGAGCAGATCCATGGCGACGATTATCGCGGCCGGCCGCGAGCGGCCCTGGCTCGCTACGGCGCGGGCTCGGTCGCGTCGAGCCTGCCGACGGCATCGAACCACGCCGTCAGCGCGGCCGGATGGGCGACTCCTGTCGCGACCGCGGGCCAGCGACGCTTGAGCTGATTGGCGAAAGCGTGCAGTTGCCAGAGGAGCTCCTCGGCGATCGTCCAGAGCTCGATCCTGAGCCCGGCGTCGCTCGCGACCTCGCCGGCGATCGCCGCCAGCTGCTCGCGGGTGACGCCGGCGTCGTAGAGCATCCGCTGCAATGTTGCGTTCTGGGCGTCGACCGCACGGACGAGCGCAGCCTGCGGCGGCGGCAGGTCGG
>DASXIP010000456.1:0-6606 GCA_036497875.1 Caldimonas sp. | reverse complement strand
ATCGACAACCGCGCCGGTGCCGGAGGCAATCTTGCGCACCAGCACGTCGCCACCGCGCCGGCCGATGGCTCGGTGATCCTGCTCGGCTCGGTCGGACCACTCGCCGTCGCGCCGCACATGATGAAGGTGGGCTACGACCCGCTGAAGGACCTGGCGCCGCTGACGATGGGCGTGACGTTCCCGAACGTGCTCGTCGTGAACGCGGGTCTCGGCGTCAAGACGCTCGCCGAGTACGTCGCGCTCGCGAAGACGAAGCCCGGCGGGCTCGAGTACGCGTCGACCGGGTCGGGGTCGGCGTCGCACCTCGCGGGCGAGCTCTTCAATGCTCGCGCCGGTGTCGAGATCGTCCACATCCCGTACAAGGGCGGCGCGCAGGCGATGCAGGACGTCCTGAGCGGCCGCGTCGCGGCCTACTTCTCTGTGCCTTCGACGGCCGAGCCGTACATTGAGGCCGGCAAGCTCGTGCCGCTCGCCACGACCGGCCTGACGCGCCCGGCCTTCATGAGCCACGTGCCGACCGTCGCCGAGTCCGGCTACCCCGGCTTCAACGCGACCAACTGGTACGCCTTCGTCGCCCCGGGCAAGACGCCGGCGCCGATCCTCGAGCGCTGGAACCTCGAGCTCGTCAAGGCGATGAACGATCCGGAGGTGAAGGACGCACTGATGAAGCGCGGGCTCATCCCGTCGCCGACGACGCGCGAGGAGCTCGCGCGCTTCATCGCCGCCGAGTCGGCGGCCTGGGAGAAGGTGATCCGCGAGCGCAAGATCACCGCCAACTGAGCGTGTCCCCTCGGCCGCCCTATTCGACGCTCGCGCCGGACTCGCGGACGATGGTCCGCCACTTGTCGAATTCCTGCTGCGTGAACTGCGCGAACCGCGCGGCGCTGCCGCCGACCGGGTCGGCGCCTTCGCGGATCAGCTGCGCCTCGAGCGAGGGCAACGCGTCGTTGACCGCTTTGTTGATGGTCGCGACGACGTCGGCCGGCGTGCCCTTCGGCGCGAAGAAGCCGAACCAGGAGCCCGCGGAGAAGCCCGGGAAGCCTTTCTCGGCGACAGTCGGTACGTCGGGCATCGAGCGCGACCGCTGCAAGCTGCTGACCGCTAGCGCGCGCAGCTTGCCCGCCTTGATGAAGCCGATCACCGACGGAATCGTGGCGAACATGAACTGGGTGCGCCCTGCCAGTAGATCGTTCAGCGCATCGGCACCTTTGTAGGGGATGTGCTGCGTCTGCGCACCGACGCGCTTGCTGAGCATGAAGCTCGAAAGGTGCGACGAGGTTCCCACGCCGGTCGACGCGTAGCTCAGCTTGTTCGGGCTCGCCTTGGCATACGCGATGAACTCCTCTAGCGTCTTTGCCGGGACGTCGGGATGGACGACGAGGACGTTGGGAACGTCGGCGATCTGCACGATGGGCACGAGATCGGTGAGCGGGTCGTACGGGAGGCTCCTGAACAGCGTCTTGTTGACCGCGATCGGTCCGACCGAATTGACGATCAGCGTGTAGCCATCGGGCGGCGAGCGGACGACGAATTCCGTGCCGAGGTTGCCTCCGGCGCCGGGCTTGTTCTCGACGATGAACGGCTGCTTGAGGCTTTCGGCGAGCTTCTGCGTCACCGCGCGCGCCAGGATGTCGGTCGTGCCGCCCGCTGTGAAGGCGACGACGACACGCACGGGCTTGGCCGGGTACGCAAGAGCCTGCGCGTGGACCGGCGTCGCGAAGAGGCCGACCGCCGTCAGCTCGAGAACACGACGACGTTGCATCTTTCGGCTCCCCCGTGTTTGAAGTCAATCGCGGAAGCCCGGATCGAGGCGATCGAGCTTGCGCAGCAGAGCGGGCCACTCCATCAGTCCATACGGTCTGCGGGTGCCCGGTTGGTAGTTGTTCCACGTCGCTTCGACGATGTCGGCCGGCACGCCCCGGAGCGGAGTGTTGCAGGCCATGGCGCCGATCTGCGCGCGGCACGCAAGCTCGAGCCGGTGGGTCCAGTTGAACGCCTCGCCGACGGTGCGGCCGACGACCAGCGCGCCGTGGTTGCGCAGGATCAGGGCCTCGCCGTCGCCGAGGTCGGCGAGCAGCGAGGCCTGCTCGTTCTCGTCGAGAACGACGCCCTGGTACTCGTGGTAGCCGATCTTCAGGAAGCGCATCGCCGTCTGCGTCAGCGGCAGCAGCCCGCACTCGAGCGAGGAGATCGCCATCGATGCCCAGCTGTGCGTGTGGATGACGCACGCGATGTCGGGTCGCGCGGCGTGGACGGCGCTGTGGATCACGTAGCCGGCCTTGTTGATGCCGTAGCCGAGGTCGCCGAAGTCGGGCGTCGACAGGATGGCGCCGGCGGTGTCGACCTTGATCAAGCTCGACGCGGTGATCTCCTCGTACATCATCCCGTAGGGGTTGATCAGGAAGGCGCCGGGCTCGTCCGGCACGTGCGACGAGATGTGGTTGGCCATCATGTCGGACATGCCGTAGAGGTCGACGAGCCGGTAGCACGCCGCGAGATCCGCCCGCGCGTTCCACTCGGCCGCCGAGCAGCGATCCTGCATCGACGGGATCGACAACTTGCCGGGTGTCGTCATGGCGGCTCCTTGCGAAGGGCTCAATCTTCGTTCAGCCGAAGGGTGCTCGGCGACCGCTTCTCGATCGACCACTTCAGCAACGCCGCGCTGCGGAAGACTCCGTGCGCGAACTTGCCATACGGCAGCGTGAGGAAGAGCGCCATGACGACGCCGAGATGGATCGCCAGCCAGAGCGGCATCGATCCGCTGTCGCGCTCGACGAGCAGCGCCAGGCCGGTCGCGCTGGACAGCAAGAGCAGGACGATGAACCCGCGGTCCATCGCGGTCTGGGACTCCTCCCGGTGCGCCGGGTCGCGCACAACGTGGAGCCAGAGTAGGCCCGCCGGCCCGATCAAAAGGCCAGTGCCGCCGAGCGTGCCGAGCGCGATCGGCAGGCTCAGGAGCGGATACGGGGCGGCCTCGCCGAGCAGGTAGTGGTAGAGCGTCGCGACGCACGTCGCGGCGAAGCAGAGCACGAAGCCGTAGAACGCTAGGTGATGGAAGCGCCGGCGCCTGAGCGTGTAAGCGTCGTCCTCGTCGTTGCACCCCAGACCATGGCCGCCGCCGAGGTAACGCAAGGCGAGTACGCTGCTGCCGGCCTCGGCGAGCGCCGGCAAGGTCGCCCGGCCGGCCGAGACGTCGCGGTAGAACCGCGTCGCGCCAATGCCCAGGGCGACGCAGGCGAACGCGAACACGAGGCCGAACATCCACGCCAGCACGCGATGCGGGAACACCGCGTAGAAGTCGCCGGCGATCGGCCGACCGACGAGCGCGCCGCTGCGCAGCGCCGCAAGCGACAGGAAGAGCGCCAGGCCCGCAGCCAGCGCCAGCGCGATCGTCACGCCGTTACGCCGATACAGCACGCCAAGCGCGCGCGGCCAGGCGTAATCGACGTAGGTCTTGCCGCGCACCCTCGCCATCGCGGCCGGAATGCTGACGGCGAACTCGTGTGGCGGCGCGTACTGGCACGCGTGCAGGCAGGCGCCGCAGTTGTGGCAGAGATTGGCGAGATAGTGGATGTCCGCCTTGCCGAACTCGAGCCTGCGCGTCATCGCCGGGAACACGGCGCAATAGCCTTCGCAATACCGGCAGGCGTTGCAGACCTGGAGCTGGCGCGCGACCTCGGCTTCATCGTTGCCGAGATCGCTCGCCTGCTGGATCAGCGCTTCAAGCGGCCGCACGGTGGACCCCATCGAGGGCGGCGGCCGCGGCGCCGCTGCCCGCGATGCGCCCGAACGCAGTGCCGATCGCCATGCCGACTCCCGCCGTGTAGCCCTTGCCGAGGATGTTGCCGGCCATCATCTCGCCGGCGACGAACAAGTTCTCGCTCGGCGCACCGCCGAAGTGGACGGCGGCGCGCTCGTCGACCTTCAATCCCAGGTACGTGAAGGTCACTCCCGGCCGGACCGCGTAGCCGAAGTAGGGCGGCGTGTCGATCGGCCGCGCCCAGTGCGTCTTGTTCGGCTCCAGCCCCTCGGTGGCGCAGTCGTCGAGCGTCGTGTGATCGAAGTGGCCGCCACGACAGGCGGCGTTGTAGCTTGCGAACGTCTCGAGGAACGCAGCTTCGGGCACGCCGAGCGACTGCGCCAGCTCGGGCAGCGACCCGGCACGCGTTCCCTCGAAGACCGGCGGCATGAAGCGGCCGATCGCCTTCGCGTCGATGATCGAATACGCGATCTGTCCCGGCTGCGCGGCTACGAGCCGGCCCCAGATCGCGTAGCGCTTCGGCCAGAAGTCCTCGCCTTCGTCGTAGAAGCGCCTGCCGTTGCGATTGACAACGATGCCGAGCGAGACGCAATCGATGCGCGTGCAGATGCCGCCGTCGTACAGAGGCGCGCGCGCGTCGATGGCGACCATGTGCGCTTGGGTGGGATCGCCGATGCGGTCGGCGCCGGCGTCGAGCATGCACCTGAGCACGACGCCGGTGTTGAACCGCGTGCCGCGGATCAGGAAGTTCTCGGCCGGACGCTCGCCACGCTCGTTCGTCCCCCAGGCCTCGCTCAGCCATTCGCGGTTCGATTCGAAGCCGCCGGCGGCGAGTACGCATGCGCGCGCCTCGATGCGTTCGCTGCCGATCCGCGCGGCGAGGAAGCGGCTGCCGTCGAGCTCGACGGCGTCGACCGGCGCGTCGTACCGGATGCGAACGCTGAGCTTCTCGGCGCTGCGGAAGTAGGCGTTGACCAGCGCCTTGCCGCCGCCCATGAAGAACGCGTTGGTGCGGGCGACATGAAGAGCGCCGGACAACGGCGCCTGGAATTGCACGCCGTGCCGGCGCATCCATTCGCGGCAGCTCGACGATTCGCGGATGGCGATCCGCGCGAGCGTCTCGTCCGTGAGGCCGCCCGTGACCTTGCGCAGATCCTGCCAATACTCCTCTTCCGGATAGGCATCGACGAGCAGGTCCTGCGGCGCGTCGTGCATGCAGCGGATGTTGCGGGTGTGCGACGAGTTGCCGCCGCGCCAGGCCTTCGGTGCGCTTTCGAGGATCTGCACCGAGGCGCCTGCCTCGCGCGCTGTCAACGCGGCGCACAGGGCAGCGTTGCCGCCGCCGATGATGAGAACATCAAGCATATGACGGACGGTGTTCTGGTTTTGAACGCGCAGATCGTCAAGAAAGCGGGAATCGAGGCGCAGTAGGCAACGGTCACGATCGTGCGCCTCGGGCCGTCGCTGCCGGGTTGAGAGGATGTTCGTATTGCAGCGTCGCACCGCCCATAAAATCGATCTTGCGGTCCAACGTGGCGCCCAGTCGGTGCGCCAGCGCGATCGAGCGCAGATTGTCGGGGCGGATCAAGCTGATCACTCTGCAGATTCCCAGGTTCGCTCGGCCATGGGCCAGCGCAGCGCTCGCCGCTTCGCGCGCGAAACCGTCGCCCCACGCGTCGCGCGCCAGGAGCCAGCCCAGCTCGCACGCCGGCCATCCGTGCGGGTTCAGGAAGCCGACGCGCCCGATCAATCGACCGCTCGCACGCTCCTCGACCGCCCACATGCCGTAACCGTGGAGCGCCCACTCGCCCAGGAAGAGCGCCATCTGTCGCCAGGCCACGTCCACGGCGACCGGACCGCCGACGCCGATGAACCGCATGACTTCCTCATCGGCGCACATGTCGGCATAGGCGTCGAGGTCCTCGTCGCGGAACATGCGAAGGTCCAGGCGTGCAGTGGCCAGGCGGGGCATGGCCGCACGATAGCGCGGCGACGTCACGCCTGGTCGCCGGACGCCGTACGTGTGGAATCAGGGCGCCGCAGCAGCCTGAGCTCAACCCCGACGAGTTGCTCAACCAGGACGTCAAGACCAACGCGCTGGGCAAGAGCCGCCCGGCCAGCAAACTCGAGCTGGTGAGTGCCGTTCGAGGCCACCTTCAACGACGCCAGAAACAGCCTTGTCAACCGCAATCTATTTCGCGAGAAGCACGTGCGCTACGCCGCTTGATCTCACTGCGCACTGTTTTTGCGACAGAACCCTGAGCGTCGACATCAATCGACGCCACGACCTTCGTCTGGGGGTGACGATCGAGCGTCCGATCGAAAAGCATTCTGACCTGGCGTAGCGATGCGGCGCGCAAGGCTGTCCACGCAAGCAGGGTCGGGCGCGTTGTGAAAGTACCCTGTTTGCGTCCCGTGCGCCAGAGCGATGCACGCGAATTCGATCGTTTCCAAACTGGCCCCGCTCGCCGGAGCCGCGTGGCTCGTTACACAGTTGGATTGATGATGGCAACCGCCTTGTCTGATCTACGCCGGGCAGGTCGCTGCCCGACTACTGTGGGACTGGCCTCGGTG
Organism: Caldimonas sp.; assembly: GCA_036497875.1. Classification (GTDB taxonomy): domain Bacteria; phylum Pseudomonadota; class Gammaproteobacteria; order Burkholderiales; family Burkholderiaceae_C; genus Schlegelella_A. The sequence goes on along the minus strand of DASXIP010000456.1, from coordinate 272 downwards.
CTGGCGCAAATAGGGCGCCGGCGCCTACTCGCCGGCTGCGGTTTGTCTTTGATCGGGACTAGCTCCCTGGCTTGGCTGTCGGGCTGCGCCAGCGGCAGAGCCGCGCCGACCGCGGCGCCTGCACCAGGGCTGGGCACGGGTGATCTCGCCGTCCTCAATCGCGTCACATGGGGCATCGACAGCCAAGCGTTGCAGGAATGGAACCGCCGCGGCCAACGCGACTATCTTCTCGCGCAGCTGCACCCACCCGAGCACGCGCCGCTGCCTCCGAT
>DASXIP010000455.1:0-4060 GCA_036497875.1 Caldimonas sp. | reverse complement strand
GCAAACGTGAAGGCCATGCTGGACGAGGCGCAGCACACCGAAACCGTCGGCGAAAAAACATATCGGCGCATCCGCGCCGATATCGTCTTCGGCCGCCTGCCGCCCGGCGAGCGGCTCACGCTCGACCGCATGCGCGACGCCTACGAAACCAGCGTCAGCACGCTGCGCGAGATGCTCAACCGGTTGAGCTCCGAAGGCCTGGTCGTCGCCGAGGGCTCGCGCGGCTTTCAGGTGACCCCGATCTCGGTTGCCAACCTGCGCGAGGTCGCGGCAATGCGCTGCCTGCTCGAGACGCACGCGCTGCAGCTGTCGTTCGCGGCGGGCGACATGGACTGGGAGGGCGGCGTCGTCGCCGCGCACCACAAGCTGGCCTCGATGGAACGGCGCATGGGTTCGGGCGAGCGCGCGCACGCCGAGACCTGGAAACGCTACGACTGGGAGTTCCACCGCGCTCTCATCGCGGCATGCGGCTCGCAGGTGCTGCTCGACACGCACGCCCAGATCTACGACCGCTACCTGCGCTACCAGGTGATCGCCGGGGTGTACCGCGGCGAGGTCGCCGCCGGCGAGCACCGCCGGCTGCTTGACGCGGCACTGAAGCGCGACTGGAAGACGGCGCAGGCAACGCTCGGCAAGCACGTGCAGGACTGCGTCGCGCACATGATCGACAAGCGGTTGGTGCGCTGACGGAGGCCCTGCGGGATGCGCTGTGAAGACATCGCTTCGCACCCCGAGTTCCGTCGCCTCTCGACGATCTGCGGGATCGCAGTGGATCTTCGCTACGCGAGCACGCGCAACTTCGTCGGCCGCGACCTCTACGGTGCGCTCGATTGCGCGTGGCTGCATCGCCGGGCCGCCACGGCCCTCGAGAGCGCGGTCGCCCGCCTCGCTGCGACGGCGCCCGGGCACCGCCTGCTGGTGCTCGACGCGCTGCGTCCGCATCGCGTCCAGATCCAGCTTTGGGACCACCTCGACGGCACGGGCCTGCGCCAGTATGTCGCCGATCCTGCGCGTGGCTCGATCCATTCATTCGGCATGGCGCTCGACGCGACGCTGATCGACGACGAGGGCCGCGAGCTCGACATGGGCACCGGCTTCGACGAGATGATCGAGCTCTCGCAACCGCGCCTCGAGGCGCGCCATCTCGCCGGCGGCGCGTTGACTGCGACGCAGCAACGCGCCCGCGAGTTGCTGCGTGCGACGCTCGGCGCCGCCGGCTTTCGCGGCATCGCCAACGAGTGGTGGCACTTCGAGATGCTCGAGCGCGAGGATGTGCGGGCGAACTTCGCGCGCGTCGACTGAGCCGTCGCCGCTCGCAAGATTGCACGCTGTGGCGTGGCCACGGGTCTCGACCGCAGCGGGGCAGAATCATGCCGTGGAAGAGACCGATCTCGCGGCCGTCGCCGAGCTCTACGACCGGGCCGCCTGCGGCCTGCTCGTCACCGATGCCGACGGCACGATCAGGATCGTCAACGCGACGTTCTGCCAATGGACCGGCTACTCGCGCGAGGACCTGATCGGCCGCCGCAGCCTCCAGGACCTGCTGACGATGGGCGGGCGGATCTTTCACCAGACGCACTGGGCGCCTCGGCTGCAGAACCAGGGCTCGGTGGCCGAGGTCAAGCTCGACCTGGTCGACGCCAGCGGCGTCGTCAAGCCAATGGTCCTGAACGCGATCGCCCGCACAGCCGGCAACGTCGTACGTCACGAGATCGCTGCGTTCGGCGCCGAGGATCGCCATCGTTACGAGGGCGAGCTGTTGCAGGCAAGGAGTCGTGCCGAGGAGCTGCACACGAGGAGCCTCGAGTCGCAGCGCGCGCTGGTGAGCGCCCAGGCCGAGCTCGACCTGCAGAAGCAGGCCGCCGAGGACCGGGCGTTGCTCGCGGAGCAAATGATTGGCGTCGTCAGTCACGACCTGCGCAATCCGCTGTCGACGATCCAGCTGAGCGCCACGGTGCTGAAAACGCACGAGCTGACGCCCAAAGGCCGCGAGCGCGTCGAGGCGATCCTGCGCGCCACCAGGCAAAGCGCTCGCCTGATCGGCGACCTGCTCGACTTCACGCAGGCGCGTCTCGGCGGCGGTCTTCGCATCCAGCCGCGCGAGATCGATGCCCACCGCGTGCTCGCGCAGGCGATCGAAGATTTGCGCGTGGCGTTCCCGGGCCGCCTCGAGCACGCGACGTTCGGCGCCGGCGACTGCAGCGCGGACCCTGATCGCCTCGCCCAGCTGCTCGGCAATCTCGTCTCGAACGCCGTTGTCCACGGCGACCCGGCCGGGACGGTGACGGTGACTTCGACCGTCGACGATGCCGCGCTGCGTCTCTCGGTGCACAACACGGGGCCGGCGATTCCTGCCGAACAACTGCCGAGGCTCTTCGATGCGATGACGCGCGGCAACGCCAGCGACACGTTGCATGGCGTGGGCCTGGGCCTCTTCATCGTCCGCGAGATCGCGCGCGCCCACGGCGGCGGCGTCAGCGCGCAATCGTCACCGGCGGACGGAACGACCGTCGGCGTGACGTTGCCGCGGGCGACGCGGACCGCTCGCTGAGGGTCGGCCGCGGCCGGCGGGCGCGCGGCCGCGCGCTATCGTCGATGCCCTGCTTCGGAGCTTCGCCATGCCGATCAAGCGCCCCTCGGGCCCGCCGGGCCGGGTCGTCGTGCTCACGCATCGATCGAAAGTGCTCGCCGGCAATCCGCTCGGCGATCCGGTGGTGCGACCGCTCCACGCCTGGCTGCCGCCGCAGTACGACCTGGCGGAGTTCGCCGCGCGGCGCTTCCCGGTCCTGTTCGACATGGTCGGCTTCATGGGCGGCGGGCCGAGCCACACCAACTGGAAAGGCTTTGGCGAGAACGTCCCCGAGCGCGCGGCGCGGCTCGTCCATCAGAAGAAGATGGCGCCCGTCATGATCGTCTTTCCCGACTGCTTCACCTCGCTCGGCGGCAACCAGTACATCAACTCGTCGGCGATCGGCAACTATGCCGACTACCTGACCCAGGAGCTCATCCCGTTCGTCGACGCCCAGTTCCGCACGCTCGCCTCGCGCGAGCACCGCGGCTGCTTCGGCAAGAGCTCTGGCGGCTACGGCGCGATCGTGCACGGCATGCTGTATCCGAAGCATTGGGGCGCGGTCGCCGACCATTCCGGCGACGCGTACTTCGACTTCGTCTACGGCAGCGATTGGCCGAACACGCTCGATGCACTCGCCAGGTACGCCAAGCCGAAAAGGAAGGCCGGCGCGATCGACGTCGCGAAGCTGGCGACGAAGCAGCTCGCCGAGGGCCTCGACGACGGCCGCGTCGCGCGCTTCCTCGCCGATCTGCGGAAGAAGAAGAAGCTCGGCCCAGCCGACGGCCACACCGTGATGAACCTGTGCATGGCCGCGACCTACTACCCCGACCCGAAGGCACCGAACGGCTTTCGCCTGCCGTTCAACCTCGAGACCGGCGAGCGCATCGAGGCGCGCTGGCGGGCCTGGCTTGCGCACGATCCGATCCACATGGTGCGCCGCCATGCGAAGGCGCTCAGGCGGCTGCGCGGCATCTACATCGACTGCGGCTGGGTCGACCAGTACCGCATTCACTACGGCAGCCGCATCCTCTCGCAACGGCTCGCCGAGTTCGGCATCGCGCACACCTACGAGGAGTTCGACGACAACCACTCGGACATCGACTACCGCATGGACGTGAGCCTGCCGTTCCTCGCCACCGCGCTTGGCGAGCGGGTAGGCCGCTAGCCCGGCGAGCGCAGCTGCCGTCGCGTCACGGCCGGGCGGCGGCGATCGGCGGCGCGGCCGTCTCGTCGTCGACGGCCTTCTGCACCGTGCGATAGAAGTCCTCGCGCGCGGCACTCGCGGTGCGGTCGCGCGCGCCGCCGCCCCAGTCCGCGTTCGAGGCGATCACGAGGTTGCGCTTCGGGTCGATGAAGATGCCCTGGCCGAAGATGCCGCGCGCCGCGACGCTGCCGTCGTCGTAGGTCCACCACTGGTAGCCGTAGCCGCGACCCGGCTGGCCGATGTCGGTGCGCTTGCTCGTCGCTTCCGCGAGCCAGCCGTCGGGC
>DASXIP010000454.1:0-7282 GCA_036497875.1 Caldimonas sp. | reverse complement strand
AGAAGAGCTTCGGCTCGGCCAAGATCATCCGCGGTATCGGCTTCGACATCGCCGACGGCGAGTTTACGGTGCTGGTCGGGCCGTCGGGCTGCGGCAAGTCGACGCTGCTGCGCATGCTCGCGGGTCTCGAGGAGATCAGCGCCGGCACCATCGCCATCGACGGTCACGTCGTCAACGACATCGAGTCGAAGGATCGCGACATCGCGATGGTGTTCCAGAGCTATGCGCTCTATCCGCACATGACGGTCGGCGACAACATGGGCTTCAGCATGAAGCTGCGCAAGGCCGATCCGGCGCTGATCAAGGAGCGCGTCGCCCACGCTGCCAAGATCCTGAATCTCGGCCCCTATCTTGAGCGTTACCCGCGCGAGCTCTCGGGCGGCCAGCGCCAGCGCGTCGCGATGGGGCGGGCGATCGTTCGCGACCCGAAGGTGTTCCTGTTCGACGAGCCGCTGTCGAACCTTGATGCCAAGCTGCGCGTCGCGATGCGCGCCGAGATCAAGGCGCTGCACCAGCGGCTGAAGACGACGACGGTCTACGTCACGCACGACCAGATCGAGGCGATGACGATGGCCGACCGGATCGTCGTCATGCAGGACGGCAGGATCGAGCAGATCGGGACGCCGCTCGAGCTCTACGACCATCCGACCAATCTCTTCGTCGCCCAATTCATCGGCTCGCCGGCAATGAACGTCGTCGCCGGGACGGTGCGGCGCGGCGACGGCCACGCGTGGGTCGAAGCGGAGGGCGGCGTGCGCTGGCCGCTCGCTGCATCGAGCCCGGTCAGCGACGGTCAGCCCGTCGCCTACGGCGTGCGGCCGAGCGATCTCGGCGTCGTCGTCGGCGAGCGTGCGGTGCCTGCTGAGGTCATCGTCGTCGAGCCGACCGGCGCCGAGACTGAGCTCTTGGTGCGCGTCGGCACGAGCGAGATCGTCGTCGTCGTCCATGGTCGCCCGCAGGCCGAGCCTGGCGCGACGATCCCGCTCGCGGTCGACCTTGCCTCGGTGCACCTGTTCGATCCGACGAGCGGCGCCGCGCTCGCCTGAGACATCTCCCGTTACTGCCGACACCGTGACGCAGGCCACGGTCGGCCGCCGCCGGCGGCTGGCCGGTCACCGGCGTTCGACACGGCGAGGCAGCGATCTCCTAGGCTGCCTTGCGACGGCTGATTGCGCCATGACGGCTCCGAAGCCGCGTCGCTCAGCGGCCGCGAGGCCGCGCGGAGATCGTCATGAACCGTCATCCCTTTCTCACCGGCCTCTGGCTTCTCGTCGCCCACTGCAGCGCCGGCGCAACCGAGGTCGCTTACCTGACCGAGCCGGTGCGGATGAGCGCGCAGAAGGTCTCCGTTGCGACCGATGCCAAGGCATACCGCATCGACGCTGCGCGCCACATCTACGCTGCCTATGCGCCGCGCATCTACAAGGGCCGCCTGCCGCCGCTGATCCACGGCGTCGTCGTTGTCGAGACGACCGTCGATGGCAGCGGCTACCCGCGCGACGTCAGGCTGGTCCGCGGTCCGTCGCACGCGCCGGACGTGAGCGCCGCCGTGATCGAGATGATCAAGCGCGCGGGGCCGTTGCCGGCGCCGAGCCGATTCGGCAGCAACGGACTGCGCTTCACCGAGATCTGGCTCGTCCACAAGGACGGCCGCTTCCAGCTCGACTCTCTCACCGAAGGCCAGGACTGAGCGGCCGCCCTCGCGACGGGCTCACATGCTCGCGGTAAAGCCGCCGTCAACGTAGACGATCTGGCCGTTGACGTAGCTGGCCGCGTCCGAGGCGAGGAAGACCGCTACGCCTGCGAGTTCAGCCGGATCGCCCCAGCGTCCTGCCGGAGTGCGCTTCTTCAACCAGGTGTCGAACTCGACGTCGGCAGCAAGCCGTGCCGTCATCTCGGTCTTGAAGTAGCCGGGCGCAACACCGTTGACGCGGATGCCGTGCGGCGCGAGTTCGACGGCAAGCGCCCGCGTCAGCATCGCCAGCCCCCCCTTGCTGACGGCATAGGGGAGCGTTGTCGGCCGCGCCAGCGTCGACGTGATCGAACAGGTAGTGACGATTGCGCCACGGCGCCTTTTCTTCATCCCCGACGCGACCGCGCGGGCGGCGAAGAATGCACCGTCGAGGTTGGTCGCCAGCACGGCGCGCCAGTCGTCGTCGCTGAGGCTTTCGACCGGAGCGCGCCGGGTCATGCCGGCGTTGCTGACGAGGATGTCGATGCCGCCGAGTCGACCTTCGACGGCGGCAATGCCGGAGTTCACGGCAGCGGCGTCGGTCACGTCGAACGCCTCGACTTCGACGCGCAACCCGGCATCAACGAGGGACTTCGCCGCCGCGCCGAGGCGCTCGGCATGGCGGCCGTTCAGCACGACCGTTGCGCCGGCCTCGGCGAGGCCGCGCGCCATCGCCAGACCGAGGCCCGAGCCACCGCCGGTGACGAGGGCGACACGGCCGTCGAGAGAGAAACGATCGGGCGTCTTCATCGCGGGACCGGCGTGAGCAGCGGCTTGCCGGCGAAATGCGCCTGGAGATTGCCGAACGCGAGGTCGGCCATCGCCTGCCGCGTCTGCCACGTCGCGCTGCCGACGTGTGGCGTCAGGACGACGTTGTCGAGCGCCAGCAACTCGGCGGGAACGTTCGGCTCGTTCTCGAACACGTCGAGCCCCGCGCCCGCGATCGCGCCGTCGCGAAGCGCCTGCACGAGCGCCGCCTCATCAACGACCGAGCCACGCGCGACGTTGACGAGATAGCCCTTCTTGCCGAGCGCGGCGAGCACCTTGGAATCGATGAGCCTTCGCGTGCCGGCGCCGCCCGGCGTGATGACGACGAGGAACTCGACCTCACGCGCGAGTGCCTCGGCGCTCGGGAAGTGCGGGTAGGGCACATCGGTCCGCACGTTGCGCGAGGTGTAGGCGATCGACATCCCGAACGCTTCGGCGCGGCGCGCGATCGCCATGCCGATCCGGCCGAGTCCGACGATGCCCATGCGCGTGCCGCTGACCTTGCGCGCGAGAGGCATCGGCCCGTTCGCCCAGGCGCCGCTGCGCACATAGCGGTCGGCCTCGACCAGGCGGCGCGAGACGGCGAGGACGAGCGCCATCGCCAGGTCGGCGACCTCGTCGTTGAGGACATTCGGCGTGTGAGTGACGGCGATGCCGCGCTCGCGCGCCGCGGCGACGTCGACGCCGTCGTAGCCGACGCCGAACACCGAGACGATCTCGAGCGCCGGCAGCTGGGCGATCAGCTCGCGCGGAATCTTCGACTCGCCGCTCGCGGCGATCGCGCGGATGCGCGGCGAGGCCGCGGCGAACGCCGCCGGATCGCCCTGGTGGGTGCGGTCGTGGACGCGATAGGCGCCGCGCAGCGCCTCCATCATCGGCGGCCAGAGGCGCGCCGCGGTCAATACGTCGATTGGTCCGGATTCACCAGCCATCGCGCGCTCTTCTTCACATGCCGACGTAGTTGGGCCCGCCGCCGCCTTCAGGCGGCACCCAGACGATGTTCTGCGTCGGATCCTTGATGTCGCAGGTCTTGCAGTGGACGCAGTTCTGCGCGTTGATCTGTAGCCGCTCGCCGCCCTTTTCGTCGGCGACGAACTCGTAGACGCCGGCCGGGCAGTAGCGGCTCTCCGGGCCGGCGTACTTGGCCAGGTTGATCCGCACCGGAACGCTCGGATCCTTCAGCGTCAGGTGCGGCGGCTGGTCTTCCGAGTGATTGGTGTTGCTGACGAAAACGCTCGAGAGGCGATCGAAGCTGATCACGTTGTCGGGCTTCGGGTACGCGATCGGCTTGCACTCGGCGGCCGGGCGCAGGTAGAGATGGTCGGCCTGCCTGCGATGGATCGTCCACGGTGGCGAGTGGATGCCCAGCCGGGGCAGCAACCATTGCTCGATTCCGGTCATCAGCGAGGCGATCAAGAAGCCCTTCTTGAACCACTGCTTGAAGTTGCGCGACTTCTGCAGCTCGGCGTTCAGCCAGCTCTTCTCGAACGCCGCCGGGTAGGCGGCGAGCTCGTCGTGCTGGCGCTCGGCGGCGAGCGCCTCAAACGCCGCCTCAGCCGCGAGCATCCCCGACTTGATCGCCGCATGGCTGCCCTTGATCCGGCTTGAGTTGAGATAGCCCGCCTCGCAGCCGACGAACGCGCCGCCCGGGAACACCGTCTTCGGCAGGCTGAGGATGCCGCCGGCGGTGATCGAGCGCGCACCGTAGCCGAGGCGCTTGCCGCCTGCGAGCGTCTTCCTGATTTCGGGGTGCGTCTTCCAGCGCTGGAATTCCTCGAACGGGCTGAGGTAGGGGTTCTCATAGTCGAGGCCGACCACGAAGCCGAGCGTGACCTGGTGGTTGTCAAGGTGGTAGAGGAACGAGCCACCGTAGGTCGAGGTGTCGAGCGGCCAGCCCGCGGTGTGCAGTACCAGGCCAGGCTCGGCGAGCTCGGGTCGCACCTCCCACAACTCCTTCAGGCCGAGGCCGTAGCTTTGCGGATCGCGCCCTTCGTCGAGCTTGTAGCGGGCGATCAGCTGGCGGCCGAGGCTGCCGCGCGAGCCTTCGGCGAAGATTGTGTACTTGCCGTGCAGCTCCATACCGAGCTGGAAACTTCCGGTCGGCTCGCCTTCCTTGCCGATGCCGAGATTGCCGGTCGCGACGCCGCGCACGCCGCCATCCTCGCCATACAGGACCTCGGCCGCCGGAAACCCCGGGAAGATCTCGACGCCGAGCGCTTCGGCCTGCTGTGCCAGCCAGCGGACGACGTTGCCCAGGCTGATGACGTAGTTGCCGTGGTTGCGGAGGCAGTCGGGCAGCAGCGCGTGTGGAGTCGCCGTTGCACCGGTCTCGGTGAAGAACAGGAACTTGTCGGCCGTGACCGGCTGCCGGAGCGGCGCACCCTGTTCCTTCCAGTCGGGGATCAGCTCGCTGATCGCCCGCGGATCCATGATCGCGCCCGAGAGGATGTGCGCGCCGGGCTCCGAGCCCTTCTCGAGGACGACGACGGAGATCTCGCGCGAGTGCCCGGCGGCAAGCTGCTTCAGTCGGATCGCGGTCGCCAGCCCGGCCGGGCCGGCGCCGACGATCACGACGTCGTATTCCATCGATTCGCGCGGCCCGTGCTGGGCGAGGATCTCGTCGGGAGTCATGCGGTCTCGCTGTTCTTGCGGCGCGGGCGCGCGTCTACACTCGCGGTCGATTCTACGGAGCGAAACCGCTGCGATCCATGAGCTACCAGATCGATCTTTCGGGCCGCGTCGCCCTCGTCACCGGCGCATCGAGCGGGCTCGGTGCGCAATTCGCCCGTGCCCTCGCCAAGGCAGGTGCCGGCGTCGCCCTCGCCGGCCGGCGGGTCGAGCGGCTGAAGAGCCTGCGCGCCGAGATCGAGGCCGAGGGCGGGGACGCCCACGTCGTGCCGCTCGACGTCACCGATCACGACGGCATCCGCTCCGGCGTTGCGCACACCGAGACGGAGATGGGAACGATCGACATCCTCGTCAACAACTCCGGCGTCGCGACGACGCAAAAGCTCGTCGAGGCAACGCCCGAGGACTTCGACTACGTTTTCGACGTCAACGTGCGCGGCGCCTTCTTCGTCGCCCAGGAGGTCGGCAAGCGCATGATCGCGCGCGCCCAGGGCGCGGCGCCGGGCACCTTCATTGGCGGGCGGATCGTCAACATCGCGTCGATGGCAGGGTTGCGCGTGCTCGGCAAGATCGGCGTCTACGCGATGAGCAAGGCGGCGGTCATCCACATGACCAGGGCGATGGCGCTCGAGTGGGGCCGCTACGGGATCAACGTCAACGCAATCTGCCCGGGCTACATCGACACCGAGATCAACCACCATCGCTGGCAGACCGACTCGGGCAAAAAGTTCATCGAGAGCATGCCGAGAAAGCGCATCGGTAACCCGGCCGACCTCGACACGGCGCTCTTGATGATGTGCGCCAACGAGAGCCACTTCATCAACGGCGCCGTGCTCGAGGCCGACGACGGCTTCTCGCTGTAGGCGGACGACTGCGATCGCGCCCATGCGGCCGCTGTCCCTGCTCGAGGCGCGCGCGCTCGGCGTGCTGGTCGAGAAGTCGCTGACGGTCCCCGACAGCTATCCGCTCTCGCTCAACACGCTCACGCTCGGCTGCAACCAGAAGACCGCGCGCAATCCGGTGCTCTCGGCGAGCGAGAGCGAGGTGCAAATCGCTGCCGACGCACTGAAGGCGCTGGCGCTGGCGTTCGAGTCGAGCGGCTCGCGCGTCGCCCGCTACGAGCACAACCTGGGCCGCGTGCTCGGCGTGCCGTCGCAGTCCGCCGCGCTGCTCGCGACCCTCATGCTGCGCGGGCCGCAGACGGCGGCCGAGCTGCGCACCGCTGCCGAGCGGCTGCACAAGTTCGCCGACGTCTCGGCAGTCGAGGGCTTCCTCGACGAGCTGGCGGCGCGCCCGGCGGAGAAGGGTGGCGCGCTGGTGCTCAAGCTGCCGCGGGCGCCGGGCGCCCGCGAGCAGCGCTGGGCACACTTGCTGTGCGGGCCGGTCGATGTGACCGCGTTGCCGGTGGCCGTCGACGCCGAGTCGATCGTTCCCGCGAGCGAACTGGCGGCGCTGAAGACGCGCGTGTCGGCGACCGAAGCCGAAATCGCCCGCCTGGCGACGCTGGTCGAGCGCCTTTGTCGTGAGCTCGACATTCGGCCTTGACCGAGGGGGGCAAGCGCCGTGCGGTTCGAAATCCCCGAAGTCAAGAAGCTGACTCTCGAAATGGTCATCCCCATTCGCTGGGGCGACATGGACGCGATGGGCCACGTCAACAACACCCTCTACTTCCGCTATCTCGAGATCGTGCGGATCGAGTGGCTGCACTCGGTGGTCGGTGCTCCCGATCCGGCGGGCGAGGGGCCGGTGATCGTCAACACCTTCTGCAACTTTCTGCGGCCGCTGAAGTACCCGGGGGATTTGCTTGCGAAGCACTATGTCTCGGACCTCGGGCACTCTAGCTTCATGGCGTGGATCACGCTCGAACGAGTAGACGAGCCGGGCGTCTTCTATGCGGCAGGGGGCGCGAAAACCGTTTGGGTGAACTATGGTCAGGAGCAGGCGGTGCCCCTTCCTGATCGTTTGCGAGACCTTATCGGCTAGCGAGCGGTGACTAAACCGCACATGGACACACTGAAGATCGGAATGACGGCGATTGCAAGGGCGGAAAGTCGACTAGACCAAACAGAACAACCATGCAAACCACAAGCACGCGGTCGAGTAAAGCTCAAGAGATTGTGGCCTTCGTACCTATGGCGCGCGATGAGCAAGTAG
>DASXIP010000453.1:0-1521 GCA_036497875.1 Caldimonas sp. | reverse complement strand
CACCGCGGCGTGCGCGGTCTGCAGCATCTCGTAGTCGTCGCTGTTGACGGGGATGTTGGTGTGGACGTTGCCGTCGCCGGCGTGCATGTGCAGCGCAACCCAGACGCGGCCGTGCAGCACCTCGCCGTGGATCTTCTGGCACTCGTCGACGATCGGCTTCAGCGCGACGCCGGCGAAGATCGATTCGAACGGCGTCCGGATCTGCGCCTTCCACGATGCGCGCCAGGTGTGGTCCTGGAGCAGCTGGAACACGCTGCGACCGGCCTTGTCACCGGCGGCCGGCTGGTCGAGCCCGGCGAGCCACCTGCGCCACTGGCCGCCGACCTCGCGCAGCAGCGCCGACGCCTGCTGGACCCGGTCCTCGAGCAGCTCGGCCGAGGCGATCTCGCCGGCGTCGTCGCCCTTGCCGAGCGGCAGGTTGCCACGCTCGAAGAAAGCCTCGAGGCGATCGACCAGCGCCAGCTTGTTGGCCAGGCTGAGCTCGATGTTGATGTGCTCGATCGCCTCGGTGTACTCGCCCATGCGGTCGAGCGGGATGACGACGTCCTCGTTGATCTTGAACGCGTTGGTGTGCTTGCTGATCGCGGCGGTGCGCTTACGGTCGAGCCAGAACTTCTTGCGCGCCTCGGCGCTGACGGCGACGAAGCCCTCGCCCGAGCGTGCGTTGGCGATGCGGACGACTTCGCTCGTCGCCCGCGCGACGGCATCGGCGTCGTCACCGACGATGTCGCCGAAGAGCGCCATCTTCGGCAGCCCGCCGCGCTTGCTCTTGGTCGCGTACCCCACCGCTTTCAGGTAGCGGTCGTCGAGGTGCTCGAGGCCGGCGAGGAGGACGCGCGAGCCGGGCTCGGCCTTCTGCGCCAGATCGAACAGGTAGTCGCGAATCTCGACGATCGACGGCACCGCGTCCTTGGCGTTGCCGAAGAACTCGAGGCAGACCGTGCGCACGTGCGCCGGCATCCGGTGGACGATCCAGCGCGCCGACGTGATCAGGCCGTCGCAGCCTTCCTTCTGGATCCCGGGGAGGCCGGCGAGGAACTTGTCGGTGACGTCCTTGCCGAGCCCCTCCTTGCGGAACACGGCGCCCGGGATCTCGAGGCGCTCGGTGCGCTCGAGCTTCTTGCCGGTCGCGTCGAAGTAGTTGAGCTCGAAGCGCGCCGTCGGCGCGTCGTGGATCTTGCCGAGGTTGTGGTCGAGCCGCGTCACCTCGAGCCACTTCGCATCGGGAGTGACCATCCGCCACGACGCGAGGTTGTCGAGTGCGGTGCCCCAGAGGACGGCCTTCTTGCCGCCGGCGTTCATCGCGACGTTGCCGCCGACGCACGACGCCTCGGCCGACGTCGGGTCGACCGCGAACACGTGGCTCGCGCGCTCGGCCGCTTCGGCGACGCGCTGGGTGACGACGCCGGCCTCGGTCCACACCGTCGCCACCTTGCCAACGACGCCGGGCAGCGCGACCTGCTCGACCTCGCTCATCGCCTCGAGCTTCTCGGTGTTGATGACCGCGCTCGCCCACGTCAG
>DASXIP010000452.1:0-2012 GCA_036497875.1 Caldimonas sp. | reverse complement strand
CGCATGCCGAGCGAGCAGGAGCTCGGCATGGCACGGTTCCAGGGTCGCCACGTGACGACGATCGCGACCAAGCTGTTCGGCTGAGTCGCCAACGATCGCGCACGGTTCACGTTGCTCGACGCGGCCGCCACCGCGGCCACGGCTAGCGTGGCGTACCGGGAGCATCGGACGTTCATCGACCGCATGCTCAACAAGAGCATTGCCAAGCCCATCGGAGGTTGGGGTGACGCCGTCCGCTTGCGCTGGATAGACGCGGGAGCGGCAGCTTGCTCGACAGCTGGCGGTGTTTGCGCTGTGCCAATGCGAACGCACCGCACATTGCGGAAATGAGCGCGCGCATGACTCACTGTTGAAGGTTGACCGACCATGTCCGAAAACGTCTAAAGTGGTCTCTTCGATTCCCAGGCGGTCCACGGTTCGATTCCCTATGAGAACGAACCCAAAAGTGAACAACTTCGGAAGTAACTTTTTGCCTGCCAGAGACGTCATCGCGGACGTGCGAAAGGGCCCTTGGCCACCAAGCTACTCCTTCGGGTCCATACCGGCAGGTCGCCTGTTTGGCGAAGTGGATCGCGCTCGAAGCGAGCTTTGAAGTCGCGCTATCCTCAAGCGGGTGGTCCCTCCTGCGCGGTTGCGCGCAGGTGGCGTTTCAGGACCTTGCCGTTCGCGTTGCGCGGCAACGGCAGTGTGCTCCAGACGATGCGCTCCGGCACCTCGTAATCGGCGAGCCGCTCGCTGCAATGGCGGCGCAGCGCCGCTTCGTCGCGAACGGCGTCGGGCGCGTAGACGACCGCGTGGACGCGCTCGCCTAGCACCGGGCACGGGACGCCGATCACGGCCGCCTCGACGATCCCCGGCGCCGACATGAGCACGTTCTCGACCTTGACCGAGTAGACCTTGTAGCCGCCGCGGTTGAGCATGTCCTTCTTGCGGTCGACGATGCGGACGAACCTGTCGGCATCGACGGAGCCGAGGTCGCCCGAATGCCAGAAGCCGGCCGTGAACGACGCCGCCGTCGCCTCGGCATTGCCCCAGTAGCCGGGGACCACCATCGGGCCGCCGATCCACAGCTCGCCGACCTCGCCGGGCGCGAGCTCGCGGCCATCGTCGTCCATGACGCGGACTTCGGCCGCCGGCAGGGCGACGCCGACCGCATCGGCGTGGTCGCGCGTCAGGCCGGCCGGCATCAGCGTCGCCGGCGACGTCGTCTCGGTCGCGCCGTACGCGTTCTGCAGCACGAGGCGCGGCAGGCGCGCGGCGATCTCGTCGATCGTCGCCACCGGCATCGGCGCGCCGCCGTAGCCGCCGACGCGCCAGGCGCCGAGGTCGGCGCGCGCGAACGCCTCGCTCATCAGGCAGAGGCGGTACATCGCCGGCACCATCAGCGTGTGCGTGACGCGCTCGCGCGCGAGCAGCTCGACGAACGTGTCAGCCTTGAACTCGCGCACGACGACGACTGCGCCGCCGACGCGCCACATCGCCGCGATCGTCGCGACGAGCCCGGTGACGTGGCTTGCCGGCACCGCCAGCGCCGAACGGTCGTCGGCAGCGAGGCGCATGCACGCCTCGTAGTGCAGCGCCGAATGCGCGATCGCCAGGTGGGTGAGCATCGCGCCTTTCGGCTGCCCGGTCGTCCCCGACGTGTAGAGCAGGACGGCGACGTCGGTTTCGGCAGCCGCAACGGTGGCTGGCGCGGCACCGTTGGCCGATGCCAGGCGCGGCAGCGCCGATGTGGCGACGCTCAGCCGCAGCGACGGCGCATCGCTTTCGTCAGCGACTCGAGCGGCAAGCTCGTCGTCGAAGACGATGGCCTTTGCCTTGCACTGGCGTGCGACATAAGCGATGCCGGGCCGCTGCTCGCGGATTCCGACTGGAACCGCGATCGCGCCGAGCCGCTGGACCGCGAGCAGGACGAACAGGAACTCGGGCCGGTTGCCGAGCAGCAGGACGACGCGGTCACGCGCGCCGACGCCGAGCGCCGCGAGCCCGGCGGCGATCCGCTCTGACTCGGC
>DASXIP010000451.1:0-1914 GCA_036497875.1 Caldimonas sp. | reverse complement strand
AGCGCAGCGGGATAGACGGCGACCGCCGCCTGCATCCGCCGCGCATAGAGCCGGTAGGCGACGGCGCTCATCGGCACCTTGCCGCACTCCATTGCCTCGAGCCGGCCGGCGAGGTCGGCGATGTAGAGGCGCTTGCTGGCGAGACGGACCGCCAAGGCGTGCATGCGAAGCTCGGGCGAAGCCATCGTTCGAGGATGCCGCCGCGAACCGAACCGCGATCGCTCGAACAGCGCCGATTCATTGCCGCACTTCGCATGCCGGCGGGCGACGCCGCTGCGCACAGCCGATTCACTTGCCGCCGAGGCCCATGCGTTTGCCGACGTCGGTGTAGACGCGGGTGCGCGCCCGCATGAACGCGTCCATGCCGTCGAGGCCGACGTTGACGAGCTCGAAGCCGGACTTCGCTGCGAGCTCCTTCATCTCGGCATCGGCGTTGAGCGCCGCGAACAGCTCGGAGAGGCGGCGCCGCTGCTCGGGCGGGGTCGACTTCGGCACGCCGATGCCGCGAAACGCGCCGTCGACCCAGTCGACGCCGAGCTCCTTGAAGGTCGGCACGTCGGGCAGCAGCGGATGGCGCGTCTCCATCGCGACGGCGAGCGGCCGCACCTTGCCCTTGTTGGCGATCGCGAACACGGTGTACGTCATCGCACCGTCGACGTGACCGCCGAGGACGGCGAGCGAAAGATCGCCGGTGCCCTTGTACGGCACGTACGTCGTCTTGATGCCGAAGTCGCGGTCGAGTCGCTCGTGCGCGGCGTGGTTGGCCGAGTTGAGCCCCGAGCCGCCGAGGTTGAGCTTGCCCGGGTCGGCCTTCGCCGCCTTGACGAAATCGGCGAAGCTCTTGATCGGCCCCGCCTCGGCGACGACGAGGACGTCGGGCGTGTAGTGGAACCAGAACACCGGCGTCACGTCCTCGGTCTTGTAGACGACGTTGCCCTCCATCGGCTGCAGCACGATGTGCGGCAGGTTGATGCCGACGACGTTGAGGCCGTCGCCGGGAAGCGTGTTCATCTGCCCCCACATCAGAGCGCCGCCGGCGCCGGCCTTGTACTGGATCACGGTCTCGATCGCCGGGCACCGCTTCTTCAGCACGAGTTGCTGGTGGCGTGCCGACAGATCGGACTCGCCGCCGGGCGGGAACGCCTGCCAGTACAGGAGATTGGCGCTCGGGCAGAGCGACGTCTGCGCGAACGCGGGCGCGACAGCAAACAGGGTAGCGGCGAACAGGATCCGGACCACGCGTTTGTCTCCTTCGACGTGCAGCGATTCTGCGCGCGCCTGCCTTCACGCGTAGCGGACGTCAGGGGCTCGACGATGCCTCGGCCTGCCGGCCCGGCGCCTCCGGCGCCCTGCGCAGGCGGACGAATCGCCTCTCGTCGGCAGGCAGCCGGATCTCGCGGACGCCGAAGCCGTTCGCGCGCAACGCGCCGATCGGCCGGAACGGTCCGATGCTGCTCGTCGCGGCCTCGACGATGTAGTTGCCCGGCGGCAGCGCGCGCGTCAGAACGACAGTGCCCGCCGCCGAGCGCGTGATACGCGTGCCGCCGAACGGCCGCGCGAGCGGATCGCCGATGAAGACTCCCTGCCCCGGCATGAGGACGCTCTTCCAGTACGCCTCGACCAGCGTCTCGCCGCTCAGGTAGTGCGCCATGACGATGCCTGGCTCGGGGAACTTGGCGCGGAAGCTGCACGGCTCGGTGCTCGTGCCGTAGCTCCCGGTCGCGCCAGCTTCCAGCCATTCGAGCGCGCTCGTCTGGCCGAACCCCGTCAGCACGCCGCCGAACGACGTCAGGTGGTCGGCGATGGCACCGTCGAGAAAGGTGTTGCTCGCGATCGACGCCACCTGCGCAACGCCGGTGAACTCGAACATCACGTCGGCCCTGCCTTCGAGCGCGTCGGCGTCGACCTGCTCGA
>DASXIP010000450.1:0-3155 GCA_036497875.1 Caldimonas sp. | reverse complement strand
GGCTGGTCATCGTCAAGCGCTGAGCGGCAACGCGATGCGCGTCTCGAACTTGGCGCGCCGGACGCTGAAGAACGTCTTGACGTTGCGCACATTCGCGTCCTGCGTGAAGAGGCGCTCGACGAGCGCGTCGTACGCCGCCATGTCGAGCACCTGGACGGCGAGGATGAAGTCGGGGCCGGGCGAGACGCGGTGGCATTGGCGGACAGCGACGTCGGCGACCGCGCGCGCCTCGAATGCAGCGAGGGCCTCGGCGCTCTGGCGATCGAGTGCAACCTCGACGAACGCCGTCAGACCGTGGCCGAGCGCGTCGGCAGAGACAACCGCAACCCGGCGTTCGATGATCCCGGCGTCGACCAGCGCCTTGACCCGCCGCAGGCAGGTCGCGGCTGAAGTGTTCGCTCGCTGGGCCAGCGCTCGATTGGTCAGCGAGGCGTCGCCCTGGAGAATGTCCAGGATTCTCAGGTCAGTGGCGTCCAACTCGATGGCTTGAGGTTTCATTTCATATGATTGAGATCAATGCATGATTTCTCCGTAATCACGGAATAATGGCTGATGATTTCACAGATACACAAAATTCGCAACGAAAAGTCTCTGTGATCAGCCGATAGTCGCGATCCGACTCCAGGAGCCTCTCTATGTGCGGAATCGTCGCTGCCGTCAGCTCGCGCAAGATCGTCTCGGTCCTGGTCGAGGGCCTGAGACGACTCGAATACCGCGGCTACGACTCGTGCGGCGTCGCCGTCCACCAGGGCGGCGGGCTGCGACGGGCGCGCAGCACCGCGCGCGTCGCCGAACTCGCCGCCAACGTCGCCGCCGAGCACGTCGAAGGAACGACCGGGATCGCGCACACGCGCTGGGCGACGCACGGCGCGCCGGTCGTCCACAACGCGCATCCGCACTTCTCGCACGGACCGTCGCGGCCCGCCGGCACGGATGCCGACGAGGGAGAGGCATCTGGCCTTGCCGCCGCGGGGCGGATCGGCCTCGTCCACAACGGGATCATCGAGAACCACGACGAACTGCGTGCCGAGCTGAAGGGCAAGGGCTATGCGTTCGAGACGCAGACCGACACCGAGGTCATCGCCCACCTGATCGACCACCTCAACGATGGCGACCTCCTCGACGCGGTGCAGCGCGCGCTGCCGCGACTGCGCGGCGCCTACGCGATCGCAGTTGTCAGCCGCGACGAGCCGCATCGCGTCGTCGGCGCGCGCCACGGGTCGCCGCTCGTCCTCGGTGTCGGCACGCTCGAGCACGCGAACGAGAACTTCCTCGCCTCCGACGCAATGGCGCTCGCCGGCGTCACCGACCGCATCGTCTACCTCGAAGAAGGAGACGTCGTCGACCTGCAGCTCGGCAAGTACTGGCTCAGCCATGCCGACGGCAAGGGCGACCACCGCCGCGTCGAGCGGCCGGTGCGAACGGTGATCGCGCACACCGGCGCCGCCGAGCTGGGACCCTACCGCCACTACATGCAAAAGGAGATCTTCGAGCAGCCAAAGGCAATCGCCGACACGCTCGACGCCGTCCCCGGCGTTTCACCCGAGCTGTTCGGCGACGGCGCGTACAAGGTGTTCGAGAAGGTCGACTCGGTCCTCATCCTCGCCTGCGGGACGAGCTACTACAGCGGCTCGGTCGCCAAGTACTGGCTCGAGTCGTACGCCAGGATCCCGACTGCGGTCGAGGTCGCGAGCGAGTACCGCTACCGCGACAGCGTGCCGAGCCCGCGCACGCTCGTCGTCACGATCACGCAGAGCGGCGAGACGGCCGACACACTCGCCGCGCTCAAGCATGCGCGCGAGCTCGGCATGGCGCACACGCTGACGGTCTGCAACGTCGCGACCAGCGCGATGGTGCGCGAGTGCGCGATGGCCTACATCACGCGCGCCGGCGTCGAGATCGGCGTCGCCTCGACGAAAGCATTCACGACCCAGCTCGTCGGCCTCTTCCTGCTCACGCTGGCGCTGGCGCAGGTGCGCGGGCGGCTCTCGGACGAGGAGGAAGCCAAGCACCTGAAGGCGCTTCGCCACCTGCCGGTCGCGGTGCAGGCGGTGCTCGCGCTCGAGCCGCAGATCATCGCCTGGAGCGAGGAGTTCGCGTCGAAGGAGAACGCGCTCTTTCTCGGCCGCGGCATGCACTACCCCGTCGCGCTCGAGGGCGCGCTGAAGCTGAAGGAGATCAGCTACATCCACGCCGAGGCGTACCCGGCGGGCGAGCTCAAGCACGGCCCGCTCGCACTCGTCACATCGGAGATGCCGGTGGTCGCGATCGCGCCCAACGATGCGCTGCTCGAGAAGCTCGAGAGCAATCTGCACGAGGTGCGCGCGCGCGGCGGCGAGCTGTTTGTCTTCGCCGACGCCGATACGCGGATCCATTCCGGCGAGGGCGTGCGCGTCATCCGCATGCCCGAGCACTACGGCGCACTGTCGCCGATCCTGCACGTGGTGCCGCTGCAACTGCTGGCGTATCACACCGCAGTCGCGCGCGGCACCGACGTCGACAAGCCGCGGAATCTCGCCAAGAGCGTGACGGTGGAGTAAGGCGTAAGGCGGCCGCCGGCGTGGAATGGCCGAAGCGAACCGCCGGAACGGGCTGCCCGGATCTGGCGTCAGGACACGGCGGCGCAATGGCAGCCTCGTCCCTCGGCGCCGCAGCCGCAGCCGGCCGGGCAGGCGCAGGAGGCGGCGCTCGCTTGCGGCTTGCGCGCCTCGTTGTCCTGGCAGCCGCACAAGCACGTGCTGTCGGCGCATGGGTTGCAGGTGCAGACGGGGAGTTCGATCGAGTTCATGGCAATCTCCGATGGTTGGGGTGCGAGCCGGGTTGGTTCGTGGAGCAGATTGTGCGAAGCGACCTCATCGCGGGCTTGAACGAAACGGCTGACTTGTGCTCGGAGCAAGTGACGCCATGAGCCCGCCAGCGCAGGCGCGGCCGATCATCGGTGTCGGTCGTGTCCTCCTGTGGAGCGGCGGCAGCCTCTGGATCGGCCGCAATACCGGCCTCGCGCGCAAGCACGCGCACCACGCGATCCAGATCGCCCTCGCAATGCGCGGCTGCTTTGCGATGGACGATGGTGTCGACGGCGCATGGCGCGAACACGCGGGCGCGATCGTAATGCCGCATCGACCCCATCAATTCGACGGCCGCGGCAGCGACAC
>DASXIP010000449.1:0-6840 GCA_036497875.1 Caldimonas sp. | reverse complement strand
CGGCCGGTCGAGGTGCGGACCTTCCACGCCTGGTTCGCGCAACTCATGCGTGGAGCGCCGCTCGCCCTGCTCGATCGGCTCGGCCTGGCGCCGGAGATGGAGTTGATCGAGGACCTGGAGGATCACCGCGCCGCCGTCCTGCGCGCCTTCCACGCCAGCGTTCTTGCCGACCCGGCGCTGCGGGACGACTACGCGGCGATGACGGTTCGTCGCGGCCGCACCCAGTTGCGGCGCTGGCTCGAGGCTGCGTGGTGGCGAAGGGTCGAGATCGAGCTCGCTGACGAGGCCGGCGTGCTCGAGTCGAGCGTCGAGCGCGCCGCCGCGATCTGGCCCGAGATGGCGCGTTTCGCGCATCCGGTCGACGCGCTCCGCGACGTCTTCTGGCAGACGCGCCTCCGCCACGTCCGCGAGGTGCTTGGCCGCGGCGCACCGACGGCGCAGGAAGCCGCGGCGAGGATCCAAGTCGCGTTGGCGTCGAGCGATCCTCGCCGCATGTTCGATGCCGCCTGGCGGGCGCTCTACACCAAGGAGGACGAGCCGCGCAGCCTGACCAAGGCGACCCTGGGCCTGGCCGACACGCAGGCCGCGCTTGGCCTGCTGCGCCAGCAGATCGAGCAGGAAGACGCCTGCATCGAGCATCGCTGCATGGTCCGTCTCAGCCGCGCCCTGCTCGCCGCCTTCGCCGACTACAAGCGCAGCCGCGGCTACGCCGACATGGCCGACCTCGAGCGCTGTGCGCTGGCCGTACTGCGCGACGACGAGGTGGCCGGCTGGGTGCAGGAGCGACTCGACGCGCGCATCCGCCACGTCCTGATCGACGAGTTCCAGGACACGAGCCCGCTGCAGTGGCACGCGTTGCAGTCGTGGCTCTCGGCCTACGCCGGCGCCGGCGGCGGCGCGAGCGGGCATCGCCCGCCCGGCGTCTTCCTCGTCGGCGACCCGAAGCAGAGCATCTATCGTTTCCGCGGCGCCGAGCCGCGCGTCTTTGCCGCCGCGACCCGGTTCGTTCGCGACGCGCTCGATGGCAGCGTTCTCGCTTGCGACCACACGCGGCGCAACGCGCCGGCCGTGATCGCCGCGATCAATGGCGTGTTCGGCAACGCGGCGACGGCGGGCGACTTCGACGGTTTCCGGCTGCACACGACCGAAGCGTCGTCGGCGGCGGGCGGTGACGGCGTCGAAGCGCTTCCGCACAGCCCGCGCGACCGCCGTGCGGAACGCCCCGATTCGAAGGCAACGCCGGTCTGGCGCGACACGCTGACGACACCGCGGCTCGAACCCGACGTCGTCCTGCGCGAGCGCGAGGCGGCGAAGGTCGCGCGTCGCATCGCCGAGCTGCTGGCAGGCGGCGCGCAGGCGCACGAGCTGTTCGTCCTCTGCCGCAAGCGCGAGACGCTCCGCCTCGTTGCCACCGCGCTCGAGCGCGAGCAGATCGCGCATTCGGCGGTCGAGGACACGACGCTCGCCTCGACGCCAGAAGCGCAAGACCTGATCGCCGTGCTCGACGCGATCGTCTCGCCGGCGCACAAGCTGTCGCTCGCGCGGGCACTGCGCAGCCCACTGTTCGGCGCCAGCGATCAGGACCTGCTCGACCTCTCGGCGGCAGCGCACGGCGCCGGCGATCGCGACTGGTGGCGCGCGCTGCAAGCGATGGCGCGGCCGAGCCCGGCACTCGGGCGTGCGCGTGAGCTCCTGCGACGCTGGCGCAGTGCCGCTGCCACGCTGCCGCCGCACGATCTGCTCGACCGCATCGTCCATGAAGGGACGCTTCGCGAACGAACGATTGCCGTCGTGCCAGCGGAACAGCGTGACCTCGCCCTCGACGCCGTCGACGCGGTGCTCGCCCAGGCGCTGTTGCTCGACGGCGGCCGCTATGCGACGCCGTACGGCTTCATCCGCGCGCTCAAGCGGCGGGCCGTCAAGAGTGCGCCGCCCGTTCGCGCCGATGCGGTGCGGCTGCTGACCGTCCACGGTGCCAAGGGTCTCGAGGCCGATACCGTCTTCATCACCGACGCCGACCCCGAGCGTCCCGGCACCGAGACGGCAATGCTGCTGGTCGACTGGCCCGTCGACGCCGAGCGGCCGTTGCGCTGTGCGTTCCTGTATTCCGATGCCGACGCGCGCTGTCCGTCTTCATTGCGCGAATTGCTCGCCGCCGAGAGCGCGGCCGACGATCGCGAGGAGCTCAACGCCCTCTACGTCGCGATGACGCGGGCCCGGCATCGCCTCGTGATCAGCGCTACCGAGCCCTTCCTGGCGCCGCTCGGCGCGTCCTGGTGGCAGCGGCTGCTGCCGTTCGCGGCCGTCGCCGCCGGCGACGTCGCGGTCGTCGCGCCGGCAGCCGCATCGCTCGCGCCGAGGCCGGCGTTGCTGAAGGAGCTGCCGCTGCGATCGGAGCATGCGGCCGTCGCGGCGGTGACGCTGCGAGTCGCGCCGAGCGCGACCGCGACATCGGCTGCGCCCTCGCCGCAGCTCGCGCTGCCGTTCGCCGACGAGCCTGGGTCCGATGCGAAGCGCGCAGCGATCGGCGCGACCGCTCCCGCGCACGATCGCGCCGCCGCGGCGCTGGGCAGCGCGGTGCACCGTGTCCTCGAATGGGCCACCGCGCAGGGCGGCAACACGGCGTCGCTCGACGCCCTTGCCCGGGCCGCGGCGCGCGAGTTCGCGGTCGCCGCGGAGCCGGTCCGCCGTCATGCCGCGGCGATCCTCGGCCATCCCGATGCAGACCGTTTCTTCGCCGGGTCGCAGATCGTCTGGAGCGGCAACGAGGTGAGCGTGAGCGACGGCGGCGAGGTGGTGCGGATCGACCGCCTCGTCCAGCTCGACGAAGGCAGTGCGCACGCATGGTGGGTGCTCGACTACAAACTGCACCATGCCCCCGAAGGGCTCGAGCCGTATCGCGCCCAATTGCTGCGCTACCGGGCGGCGGTCGCGCGGTCGCAGCCCGGCGAGACCGTCCGCTGCGCGTTCGTGACCGGGGAGGGCAGGGTCGTCGAGGTCGCGTGAGGTGCAGCGCTTCACGGCAAGAAACCTCACTTTCGAGGCCTTCCTCGTGCCATCGGCGGTGGCTCGGCTACGCTCCAATCAGGCAACTTCGTCCTGCTCGCGATGCCGCTTGCGCCCGATCCGATCGCCATCGCTCCCTCCCCGGCGCGCCCCTTTGGCCGTTTCGTCCTCCAGCGTCTGCTCGGCCGCAGCGAGCTGACGACCGTCTGGCTCGCGCTCGACAAGCGGACCGGCCTCGGCACGATGCTCTCGGTGCCAAGGGTGGCGCCGGACGGCGCTGCCGGGCTCGGCAACTGGCTGCTCGCGGCACGCCGCGCGGCACGACTCGACCATCCCGATCTCGCCAAGGTCGTCGACTGCGGCGTTCACGAGCACTGGCCGTACGTCGCCGTCGATCGGCGCGCCGGAATCACGCTCGAGGAGCGGCTGGCGCAGCACCCGGTTCCGGTGATCGACGATGCGACGCTGTGGATCGCGAGCGTCCTGCGCGGCCTCGCGTTCGCGCACGACGCCGGCCTCGCGCACCACGACCTCCAACTGCACAACATCGTCGTCAACGAGCGCGGCCATGCCAGCCTGATGGCGCTCGGCGTCGGCCCCGTCGATGTCTTCGACAATGACGCGGATGGGCCCGGCAGCACCGGATCGACGCCGATGCTGCGCGTGCACCGTGCTGCCGCCGAACGCGACGTCCTCGCCGCCGGCCTCGTCCTGCACCGGCTGCTCGTCGGCACGCCGGCACTCGACAGCGACGACGTCGGTGCCGTCATCGCCCGCATCGCCCCGCGCGGGCGCGAGCTGGTCCGCCTGCCGTGGACGACGCCGCAGCCGATCCCTGAACCGCTGCGTGCGATCGCCAATCGCAGCACGTCGCCACAGGCGCGGCTGCGCTACCGTAGCGCGCGCACCTTCCTCGGCGCGATCACCGGCTGGCGCGAAGCGGCCGCGGATGACGACGGCGGTCCGGTCGGCCTCCTGCTCGACCGCCTGCACAGCGTCGGCCACCTGCCGGCGCTGCCCGGGCTGGCGACGCGGGTGCAGCGCGTCACGTCGATCGAGAGCCAGCGCACTGATGAGATCGCCGGCCACCTGCTGCCCGACATGGCGCTCTCGTTCGAGCTCTTGAAGACGCTCAGCTCGGCCCGCGTCCAGGGGACCCAGATTCCGGGCAACGGCCCGGTGCTGACGCTCAGGCGGATCGTCGCGCTGATCGGCGTCGACGGCGTTCGCACCGCGGCGAACAGCCTGCGCGCCTGGCCCGGCGCGCTCGACGATGCGCGCGCCGGTGCCTTGCGCGCGGCGATCGACAAGGTTCGTCTCGCCGGCCACCTTGCGCAGGCGCTCCGACCGGCTGGATACGACCCCGAGGCCGTCTATCTCGTCACTGTGCTGCAGAACCTCGGCCGCCTTCTCCTGCGCTACCACTTCGCGGACGAGGCCGAGCAGATCGACCAGCTGATGCAGCCGCTGCCTGCGCTGCGCAGCGAAGGCGAGATCGTTGCGCCACCGCAGCCCGGCCTCGACGAGGAGGCGGCTGCGTATGCGGTGCTCGGGGTCGACATCGAGGCGCTCGGCAGCGCCGCCGCGCGGCAGTGGGGGCTCGGCCAGGAGATTGCCCACATGATCCACCGCCTGCCGATCGAGGCGCCGGTGCGCAAGCCCGACAACGACAACGAGCTGCTGCGTATCGTTGCCAGCGCCGCCAACGAAGCGGTCGAGGCGCTTGCGCTGCCTGCGCCGAAGGCGACGCGGGCGCTGAACGAGGTCGTCGTGCGCTACGCGCGGACGCTGCGCCTGACGACGCGCATCCTCGACGATGCGTTGCACGAAGCGCGCGAAGCGCTCGCCAGCGACGGCGCGTTGCCGTCGTCCCGTCGCGCCGATGTCGGCGACGCCGACGACGCTCACGGGCGCGGCGGAAATGAAGCAATTTCGGAGGTCGCGGCGGCGGCGCCGCTACATCGCGAGCAGCACGGCTGAGCTGGCGGCCATCGCCATCACGAGCGCGAACGCGAGCAGACGGATGCCGATGACCGTTGGCCGACGGTGGTCTTTGCGCAGCCCCTGCGAGAGGAACGACGCTGAATCGACGAATGGAGAACGCATGACGACGAGATCGTGGATTTCGCCACGACTCTAGGCAGCGTTGCCGCAGTCGTGAATCCGTCAGACGAGGGATGCGCGGCGCGGCCGCGCCCGATCAGCGACGGATCGACTCTGCCTCGACGAGAAGTGGCGGCAGCAGCTGGCCTGAGTGCGCGGCGCTAGCCGGCTGATGCGCAGCGCTGCCTCGCGCCGGGCGCCGCGTGACGTGCGTGCCGCCGGAGACCGGTGGCACGTTCGCCGGCACCCACTGGCCGTCCCGGGTGCGATGCGCAGGAACGACGACGTCGCCGGGGGCGGCGTGCGAAGGCGCTGCGAGCACGGTCAGCAGCGTGAACGCAGGAAGGAACGGACGGGGGTGTCGGATGCGCAGACGTGTCATCGAGGGCGACGGCACGATCGTCGAGGCTTCGTGCCCGTCGAGCGCAGTCTAGGGGTCCCGCATCGCCGGGCGACGCAGGTGCCGCGCCAACTCGGTATTCATCCTCGACATCGCGTTTGTGCCGCTGGCCGGCAAGAGGGGAAGAGGGTGACGAGCCTGACCCCGGCACTGGTCGCAACGGTTGGGGCTGCTTCGTTCCCGACCTGACCCGGTTGGCCGCGCTCCCATGCGGGGAGGCCCGTCGCTGCCGATTCTAGGCGGCCGGGCCGGTGCGAGCTTTGTCAGAGACGGACACCGAGCTCGTCGCCGCCATATTCCACCGCCAGCGGCTCGATCACGAGTCGTCGCGGCCCGGACTCGACGCGGCCTGCGACCCACGATTCGACCCCAGCTTTGCGGGCGACGGCGACTGCGCGGTCGGCGTCCCCGGCCGGCACGAAGACGGCGAATCCCGCCCCCATGTTGAAGGTCGCGTAGGCAGTGCGCGCGTCGAGCCCGGCCTCGCGTTGCAGAAACGAGAGCACGGCGGGGACCTCGGGCAGGCGGTCGATCCGGTAGGTGAAGTCGGCGCGGTGGCGCATGAGCTTGCGCCAGCCGTGGCCGGTGACGTTGACCGCATAGCGGACGCGGATGCCGGCGCGAAAGAGAGCTTCGGTGATGGCGGGGTAGAGAACGGTCGGCGCGAGCAGGGCCTCGCCGAAGCTGATCGGCACCGCACTGTCGACGACCGGCGTGAGATAGCCGCGCGGCAGCCGCTCTGCGACCTGCCGCGCCAGGCTGAGGCCGTTCGCGTGGATGCCGCTCGAGGCGAGCAGCACGATCGCGTCGCCAGGCGCGAGATGGTCGCCGAGCGAGAGCCGCGTCTTCGGGCTGACGATGCCGGTGCACGCCGCGGCAAGGTCGACCCGCCCGGCTTCGACGATTCCGGCGAGCGCAGGCGTCTCGCCGCCGCCCCAGGCGACGCCGCATTGTTCGCAGGCGTGCTGCCAGCCCCGGACGAGGGCTTCCGCGCGCGCGGCGTCGTCGAACCAGTCGGAGCCACCGGCGGCCCAGTACGCCTGGACGACGAGCGGGGTGGCGCCGACGGTGATGAGGTCGTTGACCGCCATCGCGATCGTGTCCTGGGCGATGTCGGCGTAGGCGCTGTTGCCGGTGAGCGCTGCCATGGCGTCGGCAACCAGTGCCTTCGAGCCGAGGCACTCGACGATGCTGGCGAGATAGAACGGGCCGACATCGATGACGTACGCCGATTCGCCGCGCGACGACTCGACCTCGCTGAAGCCGTGCCGGTCGAGCTGAGCGCCGGTCGCGAGCGCCGCGCGCTGGTCAGCGATCTTGAGCGGATCGAT
>DASXIP010000448.1:0-4290 GCA_036497875.1 Caldimonas sp. | reverse complement strand
CAGCGGCCGCGATCTCGAGCTGCAGATCGGCCGCGCCCAGCTGCGACTGCGCCTGCCGCAGCACGCGCTCGGCCCCGAGCAGGCGATGAGCACGGTCGTCGCCACCGAACGTCGCTGGCTGCCGACGTTCGGCATCGCGCTCGCGGTGCTCGCGTTCGTCAGCGCCGGCACGTGGATCGACAGCGACCCGGACGATCTCGCGCGCAATCTCGGCTCGGTCTTGCTGACGACGATCGCCGGCGGCGCGATCTGGTGCACGTTCTGGGCCTTGCTGTCGAAGACGTTCACGCGGCAGAGTCATTTCGGCTGGCATGTTCGCGTCTTCGCGGCCGCAAGCCTGGTGCTGCTCGTCCTCTCGGTCGTCCCGCCGCTGATCGCGTTCTCGCTCTCGTGGCCGTGGGTCACCGATTTCTCATTCGTCGCCGTGTATGCGACCGCTGCGACGGCGATCTATTTGCACCTCCTCGCCGTCGAGCCATCGCGGCGCCGGCTGATGCGCGGCGTCGCCGCGACCGGCTTCGTCGCCGGCGTCGCGCTCTCGCTCTGGTTCAACGTGCAGCGCACGGGCCGCCTCGGCGAAGAGCTGTACATGAACCACCTGTTCCCGCCGCAGTTGCGCCTTGCCAAACCGACGACGGTCGACCATTTCATTGGCGGCCTGCCGCCGATGCAGGCGATCCTCGACAAGAAGGCGAAGGAGCGCACCGGCGCCGGCAGTGACGACGACGCGGGCGGCGGCGACGATGACGAATGAAGCGCGGCCCGGCGAGCGCACCGTCCTCGTCACCGGCGGCAGCCGCGGCATCGGCGCTGCGACGTGCCGCCTCGCTGCCGCGGCCGGCTGGGCGGTCGCGGTCAACTACGCGCGCGACGTCGCGGCGGCCGACGCCGTCGTCGCCGCGATCGGGAAGGCAGGCGGCCGAGCGATCGCGGTGCGCGCCGACGTCGCAAGCGATGCCGAAGTGCGGGCGATGTTCGCGGCGATCGACGGCGCGCTGCCGCCGCTCAGCGGCCTCGTCAACAACGCCGGCGTCGTCGATGCCGCGGCGCGCGTCGACGCGATGAGCGTCGAACGGCTGCAGCGGATGTTCGCGATCAACGTGTTCGGCACCTTCTACTGCGCGCGCGAGGCGATCATGCGCATGACGACGCGGCCGGCAGCAGGAGCGCCGGGCGCGCACGCCGGTGGCGCGATCGTCAACGTCTCGTCGGCGGCGGCCAAGCTCGGTGGCAGCGGCCAGTACGTCGACTACGCAGCCGCCAAGGGCGGGATCGAATCGTTCACGATCGGCCTGGCGAAGGAAGTCGCCGGCGAAGGCATCCGCGTCAACGCGGTGCGGCCGGGGATCATCGCCACCGACATCCACGCGTCGGGCGGCACGCCGGGCCGCGCCGAGCAGATGGCGCCGCAACTGCCGATGCGGCGCGCCGGCACCGCCGAGGAAGTCGGCGAGGCGATCGTCTGGCTGCTCTCGGAGCGCTCGAGCTACACGACCGGCTCGATCGTCGAGGTCACGGGAGGACGCTAGCCCCGGCCGCCGGCCGCGCCTCCGACGTGGCAGGACGTCTCGCGTTGGACGCATTCGTCACGCCGGTTGCCGACTCGGCTCGGATCCACCGGGGTCTCCCGGCACCCAGGCGCGCGCGCCGTGCACGAGGGTCGAATGCGCACGCTTGGACTGCAGCAGCGGATAGAACATCTCGACGAACCACCGCTCCTTGCCGAACGCGCGGTCGTCGGGAAGGCCGACCGCGGCCGGGTAGCGGCGCGTAATCTTCGCGGTGCGGAACAGCACGTCCCAGAAGAACAGCAGGTTGCCGAAGTTGCCGACGTAGTGGCCGATGCCGTCGTCATTGGTGAGCGCGTGGTGAGCCCAATGCGTGGCCGGCGTCGACACTGTCCGCTCGACCAGCCAGGCAAGCGGCCGCAACGATCGGATGCGGTACAGCGGCTCGTCCCAGCGCACGGCACTGTGCGCGCCGAGGATGACCGCCAGCTTGACCGTGATGTAGGCGAGGTAGACCGTACCGAAGCCGAGGTAGATGAGGACGCCCGAGATCCAGAGCCCCGGCATCATCAGGTAGTAGAAGAAATTGTTGCGGTACGTGATGCGGATGCTCATGTAGTGCGCGGAATGGTGGGCGCGGTGCAGCGGCCACAGCAGCGGCGTGTGCGAGACGCGGTGCCACCAGTACTGCGCCATGTCGTCGCCAACGAGCAGGATCGCCGCCATCGCCCACCACGGCAGCGTCGCCCAGGCGCCATGCTGCTCGGGCATCAGGAGCGAGCAGATCTTGCCGGTCACGGCGAATGCCAGCGGTTGCGAGACCGCGAGCAGCGACAGGAACATGAAAGCCTCGAGCTTGGTGTCATCCGGCGTGGCGCGAAAGTTCTTGTGCCTTCCGGACGCGATCTCGAGGACGCCGAAGGCGAGGATGATTGCGGCGAGGACGGCGTTCTGGATCAGATTCACGGGATCTCCCATCGGGCTCGGGTGCGGATTCTTCAGAGCGAGAGCCATTTAGTCCAATGCATAGTTGAGCCACAATCGATGCAGTCCATGCATTGAGGCTCGCAGATGGATCTTCGCCGCTGGGCTCACATCGTCGCGGTTGCCGACTGCCGGAGCTTCGTCCGTGCCGCAGAGCAGGTCCATCTCACCCAACCGGCGCTGACGCGCAGCATCCAGGCGGCGGAGCGAGAGCTCGGTTTGCTTCTCTTCGACCGCCGGTCCAACGACGTCGCGCCGACCCCGGCCGGCGAATTCGTCGTCGCCCGCGCCCGCCAGCTCGTCTTCGACAGCCGCTGCGTCGAGCGCGACGTCGACCTATACCGCGACCGCCGCCTTGGCGATGTCGCCTTCGGCGTCGGACCGTTCCCCGCAGCAACGTTCCTCGCGCCGCTGCTGGTGAAGGTTCAGCAGCAGCATCCGACGATCGCGGTCCGCGTGCAGATCGGCAACTGGCAGTTGCTCGTCGAGCGGCTGCTCAAGGAGGACATCGAGTTCTTCGTCGCCGACACGCGCGATCTGCCGGCCAACCCTATGCTGCAGCTTCTCCCCTTGCCTCCGGAGCCCGGCGGCTTCTACGTGCGAGCCGAACATCCGTTGCCGGAACGAAAGCCCGTCACGCTGAAGCAGCTCTGGTCGTACGGTGTCGCCGCGACGCGCCTCCCGCAAGAGGTGCGACTCGCGCTCACCCGCTTGCTCGGTCTCGAGTCGTCGGCAGCGATGTCCCTGGCACTTGAATGCGACGATGTCCAGGTGCTCAAGTCGACGGCACTGGGGTGCGATCTGGTGCTCGCCGCTCCCCATCGGGCGGTCGAAACCGAGGTCGCGGCGAAGACGCTGCGCGCGCTGGCGGTCGCCGATCTCCCGCCGTTGTTCTCGCTTCCCGGGGCCGTCACTTTGCGCGGCCGGACGCCGTCGCCGATGGCAGAGCACGTCATCTCGTTGCTGGCGTCTGCACCGGTCGCCGCCAAGCGCGCGCGGTCGCGCGATCGCGCTTCGCCGCCGGGCCGATCGCTCGAGCGGCGCTGAGCACTCAGCCCGCTGCCATCGCCGCCAGCGCGTCGAGCAAGGCCTTGGCGGCACGCTGCTCGGCGGCGCTGGCGATGCCGAGGTACGGCTCGAGTGTGAAGCGCGCTTCAGAGTAGACCGAGTCCCACATCGAGCGCGCCGGCACGCGCGACTTCAGCTCGCTG
Organism: Caldimonas sp.; assembly: GCA_036497875.1. Taxonomy (GTDB): domain Bacteria; phylum Pseudomonadota; class Gammaproteobacteria; order Burkholderiales; family Burkholderiaceae_C; genus Schlegelella_A. The sequence goes on along the minus strand of DASXIP010000448.1, from coordinate 587 downwards.
AATGCGGCGACCAGCGCCGCCGAGTCGTCGGCGACGCGTTGCGCGGCGACCGCTTCGAGAACGCGCAACTCGATCTGGCCGACGACCGACCAGAAGTCGGGGTTCTCGGACGCGGCACGCGCGAGCGACTCCTGCACCTCGCGCATGCGCTCGACCGCGAGCTCGGCCGGCCGGCGTTCGAGAAACGCGAGCCGCAGCTCGGCACTGATGCCGTTCTTCGCCGGATAAAAGAGGTTCGCAGCGTTGGTCTCGCGCGCCAGGCGCTCGGCGTTGCCGTAGTGCAGCGCCATGTTGCGCAAAGCGACGAGCCGCTCGCCGGAGACCGCCGACGAGCGCCGGGAGCGGCTAGCACGACGCCCCAGCGTCTTGCCAGCAGCCGCCTCGGCACGCCCATCGATCATCACCAGCCGCTTGTACGCCGAGCCGAGCAGCGCCTCACGCTCCTCGGTGGGCTGGATCTCGACCAGCTTGGCGAGCCTCGTGATGGCCTCCTCGATATCGCGCCGCCCGGCGACCAGGTCGGTGCGCGTTTCGCCGCGCCGCGCGAGCTGGTTGCCGAGATCCTCGGCAGCCTGGAACGATGCGCT
>DASXIP010000447.1:0-4360 GCA_036497875.1 Caldimonas sp. | reverse complement strand
CAAGCGCTGCGAAGCTTGACCTGAAGCAGGAACTTTCCGGGCTCGATATCGAGGTGACGATGGTGCCGCCCGACGACCCCGACGTTCTCAAGATCGCCAACAAGACCGCCAAAGTGGTCACCTGCGTGGGGAGCTTCACCGGAGCCGACGCCGATCAAAAAAAGACCATCACGATTAAGCCTGGCAAGTCCGGCACGGTCAAGGTTCCGGGCAACTACGCCGACATGCGGCGCTCCGCCGAACTGAAGTGCGCTGAAAAGGCGGCCAAGAAGGCGAAATGAAGCCAATCGGTTCGGCAACTGCGCGTCGTCGCCTCAACGACAGGTCGGGCAAGCTGCTTGCCAGCGACTGGCGCACCTCCAGGAATCAGACCGCCGTCGCCAGAAGGTGATTGCAGGCTGCGCGCAGTTGCACCGGTCGAACCGGCTTGTGCTGCAGCAGGCAGCCCGCATCGCGCGCGTCATGCAGGTGCGCTGGCGACGTGTCGGCCGTGACCAGTAGCGCCGGGATCGACGTGCCGCAGCGGCGACGCAAGTCGCCGATGACAGCGATGCCGGTCGGTGCCCCGGCCAAGTGCAGGTCGCAGATGATCAGATGCGGTGCGCCGGCGGCGTCCAGCCGCGCGATCGCGTGCATGGGCTCGGCGGCGCTCACGCACAGGCATCCCCATCGGGACAGCAGCTCGTGCATGCGGTCGCGAATCGCACGCTCGTCGTCGATCACCACGACGCGCTTGCCTGCCAGAAGGTCGATGCACTCGAGAACCGGCCTTTCGAGAGCGACTCGTGACGATTCGCCGCGCGGCACGTCGACGCGAAAGAGCGTGCCACGGCCTGGCACCGACCTGAGCTCGAGGCGATGATCGAGGAGCGCGGCAAGCCGGCGCACTGTCGCCAGGCCGAGTCCCAAGCCCTGGCGTCGGTCGTGTTCCACGTTGCCGAGCTGTGCACGAACTCCTCGAAGATGCGTTCGCGGTCTTCTGCGGCGATGCCGACCCCCGTGTCCCACACCTCGATGCTCAGCTTGTCGCCTCGGCGCCTGCAGCCGAGAAGGACCGAGCCCGCAGGCGTGTAGCGGATCGCATTGGCAAGAAGGTTGGCGACGATACGCGAGACGAGCGTCGCGTCGCTGACCATCACGGCCCTGCAGTGCGCGACGCGCAGGTCGAGCCCGGCGCTTGTCGCAATCGGCGCGAACTGCTTTCGCATCGCATCGAACAGCCGCGAGACCGGCACGTGCGCGAGATTCGGGCGAGGAACCCGGCGTCGATGCGCGTCGCGAACGGCGTCGGGCGCGTAGACGACCGCGTGGACGCGCTCGCCGAGCACCGGGCACGGGACGCCGATCACGGCGGCCTCGACGATCCCCGGCGCCGACATCAGCACGTTCTCGACCTTGACCGAGTAGACCTTGTAGCCGCCGCGGTTGAGCATGTCCTTCTTGCGGTCGACGATGCGAACGAACCCGTCGGAATCGACGAAGCCGAGGTCGCCCGAATGCCAGAAGCCGGCCGTGAACGACGCCGCCGTCGCCTCGGCGTTGCCCCAGTAGCCGGGGACCACCATCGGGCCGCCGATCCACAGCTCGCCGACCTCGCCGGGCGCGACTTCGCGGCCATCGTCGTCCATGACGCGGACTTCGGCCGCCGGCAGGGCGACGCCGACCGCATCGGCGTGGTCGCGCGTCAGGCCGGCCGGCATCAGCGTCGCCGGCGACGTCGTCTCGGTCGCGCCGCGTTCTGCAGCACGAGGCGCGGCAGGCGCGCGGCGACCTCGTCGATCGTCGCCACCGGCATCGGCGCGCCGCCGTAGCCGCCGACCCGCCAGGCGCTGAGGTCGGCGCGCGCGAACATCAGCGTGTGCGTGACGCGCTCGCGCGCGAGCAGCTCGACGAAGGTGTCGGCCTTGAACTCGCGCACGACGACGACTGCGCCGCCGACGCGCCACATCGCCGCGATCGTCGCGACGAGCCCGGTGACGTGGCTTGCCGGCACCGCCAGCGCCGAACGTTCGTCGGCAGCGAGGCGCATGCACGCCTCGTAGTGCAGCGCCGAATGCGCGATCGCCAGGTGGGTGAGCATCGCGCCTTTCGGCTGGCCGGTCGTCCCCGACGTGTAGAGCAGGACGGCGACGTCGGTTTCGGCAGCCGCAACAGTGGCTGGCGCGGCACCGTTGGCCGATGCCAGCCGCGGCAGCGCCGAAGCGGCGACGCGCAGCCGCAGCGACGGCGCATCACTTTCGTCGGGGACTCGAGCGGCGAGCTCGTCGTCGAAGACGATGGCCTTCGCCTCGCACTGGCGTGCGACATAAGCGATGCCGGGCCGCTGTTCGCGCACGCCGACTGGAACCGCGATCGCGCCGAGCCGCTGGACCGCGAGCAGGACGAACAGGAACTCGGGCCGGTTGCCGAGCAGGAGGACGACGCGGTCGCGCGCGCCGACGCCGAGCGCCGCGAGCCCGGCGGCGATCCGCTCGGACTCGGCGCCGGCCTGCGCGTAGCTCCAGCGCGAGCCGTCGCAGACGACTGCGTCGGCATCGGGGTGCGCTGCGCGCGACCGCTCGAACATCGCGACGAGGCCGGGCGGACGCTCGTCGAAGCAGCGCACGATGCGGTCGCCGTAAAGCGCCTCGGCGCGCATGCGCGGCACGGCGTGGTCGCGCCAGTGGTTCATGTCGTCGCCGCTGCCGAAATGTTGGCACCGCGCTCGACGACGAACTCGATGTCGACCAGGCGGCGTGCGTGGTTGAGGTCGCTCTGCGCGATCAGCACCGAGACCTCGCTGCCCTTGAGCGAAGCGATGACCTCGGCGAGCCGCTTCGAGAGTGCCGGCGCGACGCCTTCGAACGGCTCGTCGAGCAGCAGCAGGCGGGTCCCGGCCGCGAGCGCGCGCGCCAGCGCGACGAGCTTCTGCTGGCCGCCGGAGAGGAGCAGCGCGCGCCGCGTGCGCATCTCGAGTAGCTCGGGCAGCACTCGGTAGACGAGCGCGAGCCGGTCCGCTTCGACGAGGCCAGGCTGGACCCAGACCGGGACCAGAATGTTCTCCTCGACCGTGAGCTCGGGGACGAGGCCGCGGTCTTCCGGCATGTAGCCGATGCCGAGCCTGGCGCGCGCATGCGGCGGCAGCGCGCGCAGGTCGTGGCCGTCGAACTCGATGCCGCCGCTGGTCGGCGCGAGGTGGCCCATGAGGCTTCTCATCAGCGTCGTCTTGCCGGCGCCGTTCCTGCCGACGATGCCGACCATGCGCCCGTTCGGCACCTCGATCGAAAGGCCGCGCAGCGCGACCACCGAATCGATCGCGACGTGCAGCGATTTCACCGAGAGCATCGCGGCCTCACTCGACGAGTAGCTCGCCGGTGACGTAGCGGCGGACGTCGGCGGTGGCGAGCGCTTCCTCGGGCGTGCCGTCGGCGACGATCCGGCCGGCGTAGAACGCGACCACCCGGCTCGCGTAGCGCGCGACAATCTCCATGTCGTGCTCGACGAAGAGGATCGTCATCGTCTCGTAGCCGAGCGCGGTCATGATCGTGTCCATCATCGGAAACTTCTCTTCCGCAGAGACGCCGCTGGTCGGCTCGTCGAGGAGGAGCAGCCTCGGCGATCCGGTCAGCGCCATCGCGATGTCGAGGAGCTTGCGGACGCCGCCTGGCAGGCCGGCGACGCGGCGCCCGCGATGCTCGGCGAGACGGAAGCGATCGAGCAGGTGCTCGGCACGCTCGATCGCTTCCGGCCGGTGTGCCGGTTGCCAGAAGCTCAGGCTCGGCGAGCGGCAGGCGTTGGCGACGAGCATGTTGTCGAGCACGCTGAGGTCACCGTAGAGCTGCGGGATCTGGAACGAGCGGGCGACGCCGAGTCGCGTGATCGCGCGCGGGTCGAGCGCGGTGACGTCGCGGCCGTCGAGCACGATCCGGCCGGCGTCAGGCTTCAGGTAGCCGGTGATCATGTTGACCAAGGTCGTCTTGCCGGCGCCGTTGCTGCCGATCAGGCTGACGCGCTCGCCTGCCGCGACCGCGATGGTGACGTCGGCGGCGGCGACGACGGCGCCGAAGCGCTTGTGCACGCCCTCTATGAGTAGCAGTGTCATTGCCGTCAGTGCCCGCCGCGCTTGGCCCAGAGCGATCCGATGCCGCGCGGCAGGAAGCGGATCACGAAGAGCAGGAAGAGGCCGAGCGCGAGCTGCCAGGTATTCGGGAAGTACGCGCTCGAGAACGAGCGGACGATCTCGAGCACGGTGCTGGCGACGAACACGGCGACGACGCTCTGCCAGCCGGCAAGGATGGCGACGAAGACGAACTCGCCGGACGTCGTCCAGTAGCTGAAGGTGGGCTCGATGTGGCCGAGCGAGAGGACGACGAGCGCGCCG
>DASXIP010000446.1:0-6762 GCA_036497875.1 Caldimonas sp. | reverse complement strand
CTTTCATTGCCGCCTGGGCACGGGCCACGGCCTGTTCCGCCGCGGCTTCGTCGATCGCGGACGATTCGACAGCCATGTCGGTAAGGATGGAAATCGATTCTCCGGTGATCTCGGCGAATCCGTCACCGACGGCGAGCGAAGTTTCGCGGCCGCCTTTGAAGACCCGCACCTCCCCGGGCTGGAGCGTGGTGAGCACCGGAACGTGCTGGGGATAAACGCCCAGCTCGCCGTCCCTTCCAGGGAGGACGACCATCTCGACGTCTTCGGAGTAGGCTTTCGCCTCCGGCGTCACGATTTCCAAACGGAGCGTGCGCGCCATGCTATTCCTTGATCATGTCGATGCCGCCCTTCATGTAGAAATTCTGCTCGGCGACTTCGTCATGTTTGCCCTCGAGGATTTCTTTAAAGCCGCGCACGGTTTCGCTGATCGAGACGTATTGGCCGGCCGTGCAGGTGAAGACTTCGGCGACGTGGAACGGCTGGCTGAGGAAACGCTGGATCTTGCGCGCGCGGGCGACGGCGAGCTTGTCTTCCGGCGCCAGCTCGTCCATGCCGAGGATGGCGATGATGTCGCGCAGCTCCTTGTAGCGCTGCAGCGTTCCCTGCACCGCGCGGGCGACGTTGTAGTGCTCCTCGCCGACGACGTGCGGGTCAAGCTGGCGCGAGGTCGAGTCGAGCGGGTCGACCGCGGGATAGATGCCGAGCGAGGCGATGTCGCGCGAGAGGACGACGGTCGAGTCGAGGTGGGCGAAGGTCGTCGCCGGCGAAGGGTCGGTGAGGTCGTCGGCAGGAACGTAGACCGCCTGGATCGACGTGATCGAGCCGACCTTGGTCGACGTGATGCGCTCTTGCAGCCGGCCCATCTCCTCGGCGAGCGTCGGCTGGTAGCCGACCGCCGACGGCATCCGGCCGAGCAGCGCCGAGACCTCGGTGCCGGCCAGCGTGTAGCGGTAGATGTTGTCGACGAAGAAGAGGACGTCCTTGCCCTCGTCGCGGAACGACTCGGCGATCGTCAGGCCGGTGAGCGCGACGCGCAGGCGGTTGCCCGGCGGCTCGTTCATCTGGCCGTAGACCATCGCCACCTTCGAGTCGGCCAGGTTGTCGCTGTTGACGACGCCCGAGTCCATCATCTCGTGATAGAAGTCGTTGCCCTCGCGCGTGCGCTCGCCGACGCCTGCGAACACCGACAGGCCCGAGTGCGCCTTCGCGATGTTGTTGATCAGCTCCATCATGGCGACGGTCTTGCCGACGCCGGCGCCGCCGAACAGGCCCACCTTGCCGCCCTTGGCGAACGGGCACATCAGGTCGATGACCTTGATCCCGGTCTCGAGCAGGTCCTGCGACGGCGATAGCTCTTCGTAGGTCGGTGGCTTGCGATGGATCGAGGCGACGAGGTCCTGGCTCACCGGGCCGCGTTCGTCGATCGGGTTGCCGAGCACGTCCATGATGCGGCCGATCGTCGCCGGGCCGACCGGCACCGAGATCGCGGCACCGGTGTTCAAGATCTCGACGCCGCGGCGCAGACCCTCCGAAGAGCCGAGCGCGATCGTCCGCACGACGCCGTCGCCGAGCTGCTGCTGCACCTCGAGCGTCAGGTCCGAGCCTTCCATCTTGAGCGCGTCGTAGACCCTGGGCATCTGGTCGCGGGGGAACTCGACGTCGACGACGGCGCCGATGCACTGGACGATCTTGCCCTTCGCGACGGTGGCGGTCTGCATGTCAGCCATGGGATGTTCCTTGCTTTCTTGAACGATGTTCGGATCAGGGCGGCGCGCTAGACGGCCGCCGCGCCGGCGACGATCTCGGAGAGCTCCTTGGTGATCGCCGCCTGCCGTGTCTTGTTGTAGACGAGCTTCAGCTCGCTGATGACGTTGCCGGCGTTGTCGGTCGCCGACTTCATCGCGACCATGCGTGCCGACTGCTCGGACGCCAAGTTCTCGGCCATCGCCTGGTAGACGAGGGCCTCGATGTAGCGGAGCAGCAGCTCGTCGATGACGACGCGCGCCTCCGGCTCGTAGATGTAGTCCCAGCCGTGCTTGCCGTCCTCTGCCTTCATCTGCTCGGCGCTGAGCGGCAGCAGCTGCTCGATCACCGGCTCCTGGCGCATCGTGTTGATGAAGCGCGTGTAGCAGAGGTAGACGGCGGCGAGCTCGCCGGCCGCATATGCGTCGAGCAGCACCTTGACCGGGCCGATCAGCTTGTCGAGCATCGGCCGGTCGCCGAGTTGCGTCGCGTGCGAGACGACCTTGGCGCCGATCCGGTTGAGAAAGCCCAATCCCTTGCTGCCGATCGCGACCGCTTCGGCCTTCAGGCCCTCGCCCTCGAGCTCCTTCAGCTTGGCCGTCGTCGCCCGCAGGATGTTGGTGTTGAGTCCGCCGCACAGCCCCTTGTCGGTGGTGACGACGATGAAGCCGGCTTTCTTCGCACCCTTGTTGGCGACCATGAACGCATGCTTGTACTCGGGCGTCGCGCGCGACAGGTTGGCGGCGAGGCTGCGCACGATCTCGGCGTAGGGACGCGCCGCGCGCATCCGCTCCTGCGCCTTCCTCATCTTCGATGCGGAGACCATCTCCATCGCCTTGGTGATCTTCTTCGTGTTCTCGACGCTCTTGATCTTGGCGCGGATTTCCTTGCCGGCTGCCATCAGTGGGCTCCTCGGTGTTGGTCGAAGCGGCCACGGCCGCCGCCGGGCCGCCCCAAGGCGGCCGCGCGCCCCCTCGGGGGGCAGGAGCGGAGCGACGCGGGAGCAGACATTTCTAGGCGAACGACTTCTTGAATGCGGTGATGGCGTCGTTGAGCTCGGCCTCGGCGTCCTTGTCGAGCTGCTTGGTGTCCTCGATCTTGGCGAGGAGCGCAGCGTGGCTGGTCTTCAGGTGCGTATGCAACCCGCTTTCGAAGGCCAACACCTGCTTGACGTCGATGTTGTCGAAGAAGCCCTTGTTGACGGCGAACAGCGACGCCGCCATCAGCGAGATCGGCAGCGGCGAGTACTGCGGCTGCTTCAGCAGCTCGGTGACGCGGGCGCCGCGATCGAGCTGCTTTCGGGTCGCCTCGTCGAGGTCGGACGCGAACTGGGCGAACGCGGCGAGCTCGCGGTACTGTGCGAGGTCGGTCCGGATGCCGCCCGAAAGGCCCTTGATGACCTTGGTCTGCGCCGCGCCGCCGACGCGCGACACCGAGATGCCGGCATTGATCGCCGGCCGGATGCCGGCGTTGAAGAGCGAGGTCTCGAGGAAGATCTGGCCGTCGGTGATCGAGATCACGTTGGTCGGCACGAACGCCGAGACGTCGCCGGCCTGGGTCTCGATGATCGGCAGCGCGGTGAGCGATCCGGTCTTGCCCTTGACGGCGCCGTTGGTGAGCTTCTCGACGTAGTCGGCGTTGACGCGGGCGGCGCGCTCGAGCAGGCGCGAGTGGAGATAGAAGACGTCGCCCGGGTACGCCTCGCGCCCCGGCGGCCGGCGCAGCAGGAGCGAGACCTGGCGGTATGCGACGGCCTGCTTGGACAGGTCGTCGTAGATGATCAGCGCGTCTTCGCCGCGATCGCGGAAGTACTCGCCCATCGCGCAGCCCGAATACGCCGAGACGTACTGCATCGCCGCGCTCTCCGCCGCCGACGCGGCGACGACGATCGTGTACTCCATCGCGCCGCTCTGCTCGAGCGCACGCACGATGTTCTTGATCGTCGACGCCTTCTGGCCGATGGCGACGTAGATGCAGGTCATGTTCTGACCTTTTTGATTGATGATCGTGTCGACCGCGACCGCGGTCTTGCCGGTCTGGCGGTCGCCGATGATCAGCTCGCGCTGGCCGCGGCCGATCGGCACCATCGAGTCGATCGCCTTCAGGCCGGTCTGCATCGGCTGGCTGACGCTCTGGCGCGCGATGACACCGGGGGCGATCTTTTCGATCGGCGCGGTCAGCTTGGTCGTCACCGGGCCCTTGCCGTCGATCGGCGCGCCGAGCGCATTGACGACGCGGCCCTTCAGCTCGGGGCCGATCGGCACCTCGAGGATGCGGCCCGTCGTCTTGACGGTGTCGCCCTCGGAGATGTGCTCGTACTCGCCGAGGATGACGGTGCCGACCGAGTCGCGCTCGAGGTTGAGGGCGAGGCCGTAGGTCGGCGAGCCGTCCGGCGCGGCCGGGAACTCGAGCATTTCGCCCTGCATCGCCTCCGAGAGACCATGGACGCGGCAGATGCCGTCGGTCACCGAGACCACGGTGCCCTGATTGCGAATGTCGGCCGAGATGGCGAGCCCTTCGATACGGCTCTTGATCAGCTCGGAAATTTCGGCGGGGTTGAGGTTCATGGTGGCATGGGGAGGATGAGCAGGCGGCGCTGCCGCTTGCAAGGTGGATGGTCAGGCGGTCAGTGCCGCCTTCATCTGTTCGAGCCGGGCGCGGATCGAGGTGTCGAGCACCTCGTCGCCGACGACGACGCGAACGCCGCCGATCAGTTCGGGAACGACGACGACGCTCGTCTCGAGCTTCTTGCCGAAGCGCCGCTCCATCACGGTCTTGACGGCCGCGGCCTGGGCCTCGTCGATCGGGAAGGCGCTCTCGATCGTCGCCTGCGAGATGCCGGTGCGCGCGTCGACGAGCGCCTGGAACTGCGCCGCGATCGCCGGCAGCGCGGCGAGGCGGCCGTTGTCGATCACCGTGCGCAGCAGGTTCTTGGCCGCCTCGCCGAGCGGCGCGCCGGTCGGCGTGCGGGCGACGCCGGTGATCAGGTCGAAGACCTGCTGCGGTTCGATCTTCGGGCTGTCGGCGAACTGGCGCATCTGCGCGTTCGCGGCGACTTCGCCGAGCGCGCGGATCTCGCCGGCGAGGGTCGAGGCGGTGCCGTTGGCCGAGGCCTTCATCAGGGCTTCGGCGTACGGCCTGGCGATGGTGGCGAGCTCGGCCATGTCAGCTCCGACTCAAAGCTGCGTCTGCAGCTGGCCGAGCAGGTCGGCGTGCGTGCGCGCGTCGACCTCGCGGCGCAGGATCTGCTCGGCGCCACGGACGGCGAGCGCGGCGACCTGCTCGCGCAACACCTCGCGCGCGCGCGTCGCTTCCTGCTCGGCTTCGGCGCGCGCTGCGGCGACGATCTTCGCGCCTTCGTCGCTGGCGCGCGACTTCGCTTCCTCGATCATCGATTGCGCGAGGCGCTCGGCGTCGGCGAGGCGCTGCGCAGCGTCGGCGCGCGCCGAGGACAGCTCTGCCTCGACCTGCTTGTTCGCCGTCGCCAGCTCGGCCTTGGCCTTATCGGCGGCCGACAGGCCTTCGCGAATCTTCTGCGCGCGCGCGTCGAGCGCGGCGGTGATCGGCGGCCAGATGAACTTCATCGTGAACAGGGCCAGGATGATGAAGACGATCATCTGGATCCAGAAGGTGGAGGTGATGCTCACGGTGCTTGCTCGTTCTATTGATCGAAGCCGGCGCGCGGCCGGCAAGGGTCGCCCGGCGAATTACTTCGGCAGGGCAGCGATCTGGGCCAGGAACGGGTTCGCCGTCGTGTACCAGAGGGCGATACCCGCGCCGATGATGAACGACGCGTCGATCAGGCCCAGCAGCAGGAACACCTTGGTCTGCAGCACGTTCATCAGCTCGGGCTGACGTGCCGCCGATTCGAGGTACTTGCTGGCCATGATGCCGACGCCGACGCAGGCGCCGAGGGCGCCGAGGCCGATGATGAGGCCCGCGGCGACGGCGACGAGACCGATGAGTTCCATGTTGACTCCTGAGTTGTAGTGGTGGCGAGTTGAAAGGGAGAGCGGAAGTGAATCAGTGCGCGTCGTGCGCTTGGCCGATGTAGACGAGCGTCAGCATCATGAAGACGTACGCCTGGATGGTGATGATCAGGATGTGGAAGATCGCCCAGCCGGTGCCAGCGACGATGTGCAGCAGTGCCAACGCGATGCCGCCGAGCGTCAGTGCGAAGGCGACGCCGAGCAGGGCGATGAGCAGGAAGATCAGCTCGCCGGCGTACATGTTGCCGAACAGCCGCATGCCGTGCGAGACCGTCCTCGAGACGAATTCGACCAGCTGCATCGCGACGTTGACGATCGCCAGGAGGAGGAAGGCGATCCAGCTGAGCGGGTTCCCGGTCAGCTTGACGTTGCCGAACGGCGCCACGCAGAGCTCGTGCAGCCAGCCGCCGAGGCCTTTCGTCTTGATGTTGTAGATCAGAACGAGGATCAGCACGCCGACCGACAGGCCCATCGTGATCGAGAGATCGGCGGTCGGCACGACACGCAGGTAGGCATGCTCGGGATCGTGGCCCGCCGCGCCGTAGATCCCGCGCCAGACGAGCGGCAGCAGGTCGACTGGCAACAGGTCCATCGCATTCAGCAGCAGGACCCAGACGAAGACGGTGAGCGCGAGCGGCGCGACGAACTTTCGGCTCTGCGCGCTGTGGATCATGCCCTTGGCTTCGTTCTCGACCAGCTCGAACAGGATCTCGACCGCCGCCTGGAAGCGCCCGGGCACTCCCGAAGTGGCCTTGCGCGCGGCGCGCCAGAGCAGGAAGCAGCAGACGGCGCCGAGCAGCGCCGAGATCAGCACCGAGTCGTAGTTGACGACCGAGAAATCGATCAGCCCCTTCGGCCTGCCGGTACCGAAATTGGTCAGGTGGTGAATGATGTATTCACCGGGCGTGAGAGCGTTTTCTTCTGCGGCCATTCGCGTCGGTCCGGATCGTTCGCGTCAAGAAATCAGCGGTTGCGCCAGAGCAGCGCGAACCAGTAAGACTGCATGCACAGCACCATCGATGCCAGCAAT
>DASXIP010000445.1:0-2191 GCA_036497875.1 Caldimonas sp. | reverse complement strand
TCGGCGCCGAGGCCGTATTCGAAGCCGTCGGCAAAGCGCGTCGACGCGTTGACCATCACGCTCGCCGAGTCGACCTCGCGCAGGAAGCGCATCGCGGTCGCGTGCGAATCGGTGACGATCGCGTCGGTGTGGTGCGAGCCGTAGCGTTCGATGTGGGCGAGCGCGGCGTCGAGCGAATCGACGACCCGGATGCTGATGATCTTCGCCAGGTATTCCTCGGCCCAGTCGGACTCGAGCGCCGGCACGACCCGCGCGCCTGAGATCGCGGCGAGCACGGCGAGCGCGGTTTCATCGGCGCGCATCTCGATGCCCTTCCGGGCGAACACCGCGCCGATCAGCGGCAGGAAGCGCGCCGCGACGCTGGCGTGGACGAGGAGCGACTCGGCCGCGTTGCACGGGCTCACCTTCTGCGTCTTCGCGTTATCGACGATGCGCACCGCCATCTCGAGGTCGGCGTCGGCATCGACGTAGACGTGACAGTTGCCGTCGAGATGTTTCAGCACCGGCACCTTGGCCTCGCGCGCGATCCGCTCGATCAGGCCCTTGCCGCCGCGCGGGATGACGAGGTCGACCGACTCGGGGGACGCGATCAGATGGCCGACCGCGGCACGGTCGGTCGTTGCGACGAGCTGCACCGCGTCGGGCGGCAGGCCGGCCTCGGCGAGCGCGTCCTGGACGATCCCGGCGAGCGCGAGGTTCGACGCCAGCGCCTCCGAGCCGCCGCGCAGCAGACACGCGTTGCCGCTCTTGATCGCGAGTGAGGCCGCCTCGATGGTCACGTTCGGGCGGCTCTCGAAGATCATCGCGAAGACGCCGATCGGCACCCGCATGCGGCCGACGCGGATGCCGCTTGGCTGCTGGCGCAGCTCGACGATGTCGCCGATCGGGTCGGGCATCGCGGCGATCTGCTCACAGCCGAGCGCCACCGTCTCGATCGCCGCGCGGTCGAGAGTTAGGCGCTCGACAAGAGGGGCCGCGAGGCCGCCGTCGCGCGCAGCGGCGACGTCGCCGGCGTTGACGGCGATGAGCGACGTGCTCTCTTCGCGCAGGCGGCGCGCCAGGGCGCGCAGGGCGGCGTTGCGCGCCGCGACTGTCGACGCCGCCAGTGTGCGGCTCGAAGCGCGCGCGAGGGTTCCCATGTGGGCGATGGTCGCTTGCAGGTCGGCCGAGGTCATCCCGACATTGTTTCAGAGTCGCCCGGGCTGGCGCCCGATGGATCTTCCCGGCCGGCGCACTGCTCGCGCGACCGATTTGGCATCGGTGCCACGCGCGTGCTGTCCGCGGCGCCCGCCGGTCACGTCATCAGCCGATCTCGGCCTGGCGGATGCACGCGGCGGCGTGCGCCGCGCCGTGCGGCTCGAGCGTCGGAACGACTTCGGCGCAGCGCGCGATCGCGTACGGGCAGCGGGTCCTAAACACGCACCCCGTCGGCGGCGCAAGCGGCGACGGCAGCTCGCCCGAGAGTGCGCTCTTCGCCGCGCGCGCCAGCGCCTGCTCGCCGCGTACCGCATCTACGCGCGGCGTGCTCGCGAGCAGCGCGCGCGTGTAGGGATGGCGCGGCGCCGCGAACAGCGCCGGCTTCGGCGCTCGTTCCATCACCCGGCCGAGATACATGACGACCACCTCGTCCGCGATCAGCTCGACGACCGCGAGGTTGTGCGAGATGAAGACGTAGGCGACGCCGGTCGATTCCTGCAGATCCATCAGCAGGTTGAGCACCTGCGCCTGGATCGAGACATCGAGCGCGGAGACCGGCTCGTCGGCGATCACCAGGCGCGGCGCGAGCATCAGCGCGCGCGCGATCGCGATTCGCTGCCGCTGGCCACCGGAGAACATGTGCGGGTAGCGGCGATAGTGCTCGGCCGCGAGGCCGACGCGCGCGAGCATCGCCTGGCCGCGCTCGGCGCGCTCGGCACGGCCGAGGCCGGTGTTGATCGCGAGCGGCTCCTCGAGCGCCTGGCCGATCTTCTTCCTCGGGTTGAGGCTCGCGAACGGGTTCTGGAAGACCATCTGCACGCTGCGCCGCAACTCGCGTCGCGTCGCCGCGTCCGCACCGGTCGCCTCGACGCCGCCGATGACGACGCGGCCGGCGGTCGGCACCTCGAGCATCGCGATCTGGCGCGCGAGCGTGCTCTTGCCGCAACCGGACTCGCCGACGACGGCGAGCGTGCGCCCGGGCGCGAGGGCGAGC
>DASXIP010000444.1:0-3592 GCA_036497875.1 Caldimonas sp. | reverse complement strand
CGCATACATCGCGTACTCGATCGCGAAGGTGACGGGCTTCTGGCCGGCGCTGGTGGTCGCGCCGATCGTCGTCGGCATCCTCGGCGCGGTGTTCGAGCGACTCTGCCTGCGCCGCGTCCACAAGTTCGGCCACGTCCCCGAACTGCTGATCACCTTCGGGCTGTCGTTCGTGATCATCGAGCTCGTGCTCCTGGTCTGGGGCCGCACTGCGGTGGATTTCCCGCCGCCCGAGATCCTGCGCGGCCCGGCGTTCACGTTGATCAACTCGTCGGCGACCGGCCTGCACCTGGTCGCCGGCGCGGCGCCGGCAGCCATGTGCACGAGCGCCGACGCGGCGATCCGCGTCGCCTGCTCGCCGTTCCCGGCGACGCGCGGCTTCATGATGCTGGTCGCGCTGGCGATGCTCGTCGCGCTCTGGCTGCTGCTGACGCGGACCCGGATCGGCATGGTCATTCAGAGCGCGCTCACCCATCCCGAGATGGTCGAGTCGCTCGGTCACAACGTGCCGCGCGTGTTCATGCTCGTCTTCGGCGCCGGTTCGGCGCTCGCAGGGCTGGCTGGCGTCATCGGCGGGACGACCTTCGTCACCGAGCCGGCGATGGCGGCGAGCGTCGGGCCGGTGATCTTCGTCGTCGTCGTCGTCGGCGGAATGGGATCGCTCGCCGGCGCCTTCGTCGCCTCGCTCCTGATCGGGATCCTCCAGACGTTCGCGGTGGCGCTCGATTATTCGCTGATCAGCGCGCTCAAGCCTCTCGGGATCGACGGCGGGACGTTCGAGAACTCGCTCTTCAAGCTGACGATCTCGCAGGTCGCGCCGATCCTCCCGTACCTGCTGCTCGTCCTGATGCTGATCTTCAGGCCGAAGGGCCTGCTCGGAACGCGCGAGGGCTGACGTGGAGGCGAGCGTCGCACGTCCGGTCGCCGTCGCGCCTCGCGTCGGTCGTGTGCCGACTGCGCGGCTCGTGACCTGGGGCGGCTTCGCGCTCGTCCTGCTCGTCGCACCGCTCGCCTTTCCGAGTGGCCTCGGCATCTCGATGCTGTCGCAGGTCGGCATCGCGATCGTCGCCTGCCTCTCGTACAACGTGCTGCTCGGCCAGGGCGGAATGCTGAGCTTCGGCCACGCCGTCTACACCGGGCTCGGCACGTTCGTGGCGGTGCATGCGATGCTCGCCATCGGCAACGGCTCGCTGCCGATTCCGGTCAGCCTGATCCCGCTCGTCGGCGGCGTCGCCGGCATGTTCTTCGCGGTCCTGCTCGGCTTCGTGACGACCAAGAAGGCCGGGACGCCGTTCGCGATGATCACGCTCGGCATCGGCGAGCTCGTGACGGCAATGGCGCTGATGATCCCCGAGTTCTTCGGCGGCGAGGGCGGCATCTCGGCGAACCGCTCGGTCGGCAAGCCCTTCCTCGGCATCACCTATGGGCCGCAGATCCAGGTCTACTATCTGCTCGCGATCTACACGTTCCTCTGCACCGCGGCGATGTACGCGTTCACGCGGACGCCGCTCGGCCGGATGCTGAACGCGGTGCGCGACAACCCCGAGCGGGTCGAATTCATCGGCTACAGCACCCAGCGCGTGCGCTACCTGTCGTTCATCATCGCTGGCTTTTTCGCCGGCGTTGCCGGCGGCATGTACGCGCTCAACTTCGAGATCTCGACCGCCGAGGTCGTCGGCGCGTTGCGCTCGGGGGCCTACCTGTTCTTCACGTTCCTCGGCGGCGCGACCTTCTTCTTCGGGCCGATCATCGGCGGCGTCCTGATGATCCTCGGCTTCGCGCTCTTCTCCGAGCTGACGCAAGCCTGGCAGCTCTACCTCGGCCTGATCTTCCTCTTCATGGTGATGTACGCGCCGGGCGGCATCGCCAGCCTGATCATGATGAATGTGCGCGTCGCCGCGCACAAGAAGCTGCACCGCCTCTGGGGCTGGTACCTGATGCTGACGGCGACAGCGCTCGTCATGCTCGCTGGCCTGGCGGCGCTGATCGAGCTCGTCTACCACCTGCAGCTCGGCGCGACCAGCGGACCGACGCTGCGCTACCTGTGGCTCACGCTCGACACGAGCAAGCTCTCGAACTGGCTCGGCGCGCTCGGCGTCGCCTTGATCGGCTTCGCGCTCTTGGAGGCCGTGCGTCGGCGTTTCGCCGTGGAATGGGGCCGCATCCAGAGCGAGATCGAGGCGACGATGACATTCAAGGAGCCGTCGTGAGCGGCGCGCCCTGCGCTGTCGAGCTGAAGGACCTTCGCAAGTCGTTCGGCAAGACCGAGATCATCCGCGGCACCGACCTCGTCGTCGCGTCGGGCGAGCGCGTCGCGATCATCGGCCCGAACGGCGCCGGCAAGTCGACATTGTTCAACCTCATCAGCGGCCGCTTCGGCCCGACGAGCGGGCAGATCCTGCTCAACGGCAAGCGCATCGACGGCCTGAGGCCATACCAGATCAACCGCCTCGGCCTGGCGCGGAGCTTTCAGATCACCAACATCTTCGGCCGCCTCTCGGTGTTCGAGAACCTGCGCTGCGGATTGCTCTGGTCGATGGGGTACCGCTACGCGTTTTGGAAGTTCCTCGCCGACCTGAAGGACGCCAACGAGCGTGCCGAGCAGCTGCTCGAGATGATCCGCCTCGACCACAAGCGCGAAACGCTGGCGATGAACCTGACCTACGCCGAGCAGCGCGCGCTCGAGATCGGCATCACAATCGCCGGCGGCGCCGACGTCGTCCTGCTCGACGAGCCGACCGCTGGCATGAGCAAGAGCGAGACCGGCCGCTTCGTCGAGCTGATCCGCGAGGTCACCGTTGGCAAGACGCTGCTGACAGTCGAGCACGACATGGGCGTCGTGTTCGGGCTCGCCGACAAGATCGCGGTGCTCGTCTACGGCGAAGTGATCGCCTTCGACGTGCCGGAAGCGGTGCGCGCCAATCCGCGTGTGCAGGAGGCGTATCTCGGTGCGCTGCACGCCGACCAGCACGCCTCGGGCGCGCACGCCTGAGCGCAGAAAGCAGACCGATGCTGCATCTGACCGGCCTCCACGCCTACTACGGCAAGAGCCACATCCTGCACGGCGTCGACATGCACGTCGGCGAAGGCGAGATCGTCAGCCTGCTCGGCAGGAACGGCTCGGGCCGCTCGACGACGGTCAAGACGATCATGGGCCTGGTGCACGCCGAAGGCTCGATCCGGCTTCGCGGCGACGAGATCCTCGGCGACCGGACCTTCGACATCGCCCACCGCGGCATCGGCTACGTGCCGGAGAACCGCGACATCTTTCCCAAGCTTACGGTGCATCAGAACCTGCAGCTCGGCGAGAAGCGCGAGAAGCGCGGCAAGAAGTCGCCGCGCTGGAGCTTCGCCGACATGTACCGCATGTTCCCGCGCTTGAAGGAGCGTGAGCACACCGAGGCGGGCGTGCTCTCCGGCGGCGAGCAGCAGATGCTGACGCTGTGCCGGACGTTGATGGGCGACCCCGACCTGATCATGATCGACGAGCCCACCGAAGGCCTCGCGCCGAAGATCGTCGAGCTTGTCGCCGAGTACCTGAACACGCTGAAGAGCCGCGGCGTCTCGGTGCTGCTGGTCGAGCAGAAGCTGACGA
>DASXIP010000443.1:0-3696 GCA_036497875.1 Caldimonas sp. | reverse complement strand
GGTTTTGCGCGACGCTCGTCGCCCTCGCCGGCATCGACTGGGACACCACGCTGCTGCCCGACAACCCGACCCTTCCCATGCTCTGGATCGGCATCGCCGGCGCCGCACTCGGCTGGACGGTGGCGCTGTCCGATGCCATCTGGGGCGCGATCGCCGGCTATCTCTCGCTCTGGTCGATCTACTGGATCTTCAAGCTCGTGACCGGCAAGGAGGGCATGGGCTTCGGCGACTTCAAGCTGCTCGGCGCGCTCGGCGCCTGGCTCGGCTGGAAGATGATCCTGCCGATCCTGCTCGGCGCCTCGGTGATCGGTGCGATCGTCGGTATCGGCATGAAGATGTCGGCCGCCCTGCGCGAGGGCCGCTACGTCCCGTTCGGTCCGTTCCTGGTCGGTGCCGGCCTCGTCGTCGTGTTCGCCGGGCCGGATCGGGTGCTCGACTGGATGCGCTGGCCGCACTGACGATCGCTAGCGCGCGATGGCACGATTGCGATTCGGCCTGACCGGCGGCATCGGCAGCGGCAAGAGCACCGTCGGCACGATCCTCGCGAGCTTCGGTGCGGTCGTGATCGACACCGACCTGATCGCGCGCCGCTTGACGACTCCGGGGGGCGCTGCGATCGACGCGATCGCTGCCGCATTCGGCACCGACTTCATCGCCGCCGACGGCAGCCTCGACCGCTCGCGGATGCGGCTGGCGGCGTTCAACGACAGCGGCGTTCGCAACCGCCTCGAAGGCATCCTCCATCCGCTGATCGGCGTCGAAGCCGAGCGCGAGGCCGCCGCAGCGCCGGCCGATGCGCCGGCGCTCGTGTTCGATGTGCCGCTCCTGATCGAATCGGGCCGCTGGCGCAGCCGCGTCGACGCCGTCTGGCTGGTCGACTGCGACGAGAGCGAGCAGGTCGAGCGCGTTGCCGCCCGGCCCGGCTGGAGCGAGGCCGCTGCACGCGCCGTCATCGCCCAGCAGGCGACCCGTCGCGAGCGACGTGCCGGCGCCGACGCCGTGATCCACAACCAGGGAATCTCGCTCGCCGACCTCGCCGACGAAGTGCACCGCCTCTGGAGAATCGCGGCTCGATCAGGGGCTTGACGATTCATCGGCGGCCGGCCGATTCGCTATGAAACAATCCGCGCGGCCACCGGTCCCAGGACGATGCCGCCCCGGCGGCCCACGACGCGCTTTTTCCCCTTGATCGTCTACGAGTACCCGTTTAACGAGAGCATCCGCACGATGCTCCGTCTCGAACACCTGTTCGATCGGCTCGGCCAGCTGATCGAGCGCGATGCGCCGGTCGACCATCACCATGCGCTGGCGACGATCTTCGAGATCATGGACGTCGGCTCGCGCGCCGACCTGAAGTCCGATCTCCTCAAGGAGCTCGAGAAGCATCGCCAGCAGTTCCTCGCCTATCGCGGCAACCCCTCGATCTCGGAAGCGATGCTCGAGGGCGTGCTCGAGCGGATCGATGGCGCGTTCGCGCGCCTCAACCAGGTAGCAGGCAAGGCCGGCGCGACGCTGACCGCCAACGAATGGCTGATGAGCATCCGCAGCCGGATCAGCATCCCCGGCGGCACCTGCGAGTTCGACTTGCCGGCGTACTACGCCTGGCAGCAGCTCGATGCCAGACGGCGCCGCGCCGACCTCGTTCAATGGGTCGGCTCGCTGATGCCGCTCGCCGAGGCGCTGCAGGTGCTGCTCGGCGTCCTGCGCGATTCAGGAGCGCCGCAGCAGGTCGTCGCGCACGCCGGCCAATACTCGCAGAGCCTGCCCGCCGGTCGTCTCTATCGACTCTTGCGGGTTCGCCTCGAGAAAGCGCTGCAACTCGTCCCCGAAATCAGCGGCCATCGCCTGATGGTGCTCGTCCGCCTGATGCGCCAGGAGCCCGACGGTCGGCTCCGCGCCAGCGAGGCAGACAGCAGCTTCGAGCTGACGCTGTGCGCATGAGCGAGCAGCCGTTTCGCCGACGCCTCGTCCGCTGCCCGAACTGCGGCGGCGAATCGGTCTATGCGACGAGCAACCCGGACCGGCCGTTCTGCAGCCCGCGCTGCAGAAGCGGCGACTTCGGTGCCTGGGCGAGCGATGCCTACGGCATCGAAGCGAAGCCACGCGACGGCGACGAGCCCGAGCCCGACACGATTACCTAAGTCACGAGGTCGGGGCATGGCGGCTCGCTATGCTCTTTGGCGAATGACGGAGGCGCGCGCGTGAATATCTTCGGCCGGCATCTCGTCGCGGCGCTCGCCGTCGCGGCCCTCGTCATTGGGTGCGCAGGGCCGCCAAAGCCGGCGTCGGTGACCGGCACGATCCAGGCGTCGCCGCAGATCAACCCGAGCGCGAGCGGGCGGCCTTCGCCGCTCCTCGTTCGCGTCTACGAGCTGAAGTCGGCGGCGACCTTCAACGCCGCCGACTTCATGTCGCTCTACCAGCGCGACCAGGCATCGCTCGCCGCCGACATGCTCGCCAAGGAAGAGTATGTCCTGTCGCCTGGAGAGACCAAGACGTTCGCCAAGACGCTCGCGCCGGACACGCGCTTCCTCGGCGTCGTCGCCGCTTACCGCGACCTCGAGCACGCCAAGTGGCGCAGCGTCGTGCCGATCCAACCCAACCAGCCGCAGAAGGTCACGGTCACCGCCGGCGAGCTCGCGGTCGACGCGACGGTCAGCCGGTGAGCGTGTCCAGCAAGGTCGTCTGGTCGCAGGGGATGTTCCTGCTGCCGCACCACTTTCAGCAGGAAGCCCGCCACGTCGAATACGCCCTCGACATGCGCCTGCGCGGCACCGGCCCGCACTCGTGGGGATTTTTCGAGCTCGCGCTCGATCAGGGCCTGCTCGCGATCGGCAGACTCGGCGTCAGCCGCGCGAGCGGCATCCTGCCCGATGGCACTCCGTTCTCGATCCCGACCCACGACGCCCAGCCGATGGCGCTCGAGGTTCCCGCCGACATGCGCGGGGAGCTCGCCTGCCTCGCGGTGCCGCTGGCGCGCGAAGGCGTGACGCAGGTCGGCTTCGGCGACAGCGAGGCGCACGAGCTGCGCCGCTGGCGCGCCGGCAGCGAGGAGCTGCGCGACCACACCAACGCGGCCGACGAGCCCGAGGCCGTGCAGACCGGCGTGCTCGACCTGCGGATCGTGCGCGCCAAGGACGCCGGCGAAGGCTACGCGTTGCTCGGTCTCGCGCGCGTGATGGAGCGGCGCAGCGACAACCAGGTCGTGATCGATCCTCTCTACATCGCGCCGCAGACGCGCATCGACGCGACGCAGCAGCTGTCGGCGCATGCGACGCTGCTGCACGGCCTCATCCACCAGCGCACGCGGGCCTTCGCCGCGCGAATGGGCCAGCTGAGCCACGGCATCTCGGAAATGGCCGACTTCCTGATGCTTCAGGCGCTGAACCGCGCCGAGCCGGTCTTCCGTCAGCACGCGCTGGCGCCCAACTCGCACCCGAAGGAGCTCTACCTCGCGTGCCTGCAGCTGGCCGGTGACCTGTCGACGTTCACGAGTGAGGCGCGCTTCTCGAACGACTACCCGCCGTACCGCCACGACGACCTGCACGCGACGTTCGTCCCGGTGATCGCCGATCTGCGCCGCATGCTTTCGACGGTGCTCGAGCGCAACGCCGTGCAGATCGAACTGGTCGACCGCAGCCATGGCGTACGCACCGCCGTTTTCCCCGACGCCGAGTTGGCGCGCAGCGCCAACTT
>DASXIP010000442.1:0-7642 GCA_036497875.1 Caldimonas sp. | reverse complement strand
GGCGCCGAGTCGCCGGTGCCGCGCTGGTCGACGAAGACGATGTCGCGGCGGTTGTTGAGGCGGCCAAAGAGGGCCATCGTCGGCGCCGCGACCGCGACCGCGCTCTGTCCCGGTCCGCCGGCGAGCAGGAAGATCGGATCGGTGAACTTGCGCCGCGCCATCGCCGGCACGACGACGTAGCGGATCGCGATCTGCGCCCGTTCGGGATGCGCCGGATCGAGCGGCCGCTGCAGCACGCCGCAAAGGACGCCGTTCCTGATCCCGGCGACATGGCACTCGGTCAGCGCTGCGTCCGACGTTGGCGGCGGCGCGACGGCCGTTGTCGACGACGGCAGCGGCGGTGAGGACGCGGGCAGCGCGTCGCTCGCGGCAGCGGCGGTCGCGATCGCACCCGCCAGCGCGGCGGCGGCGCCAGCGCCCGGGGCCCATCGCCGCGCCGCGCAGGCGACGGTCGCCAGCGAAGTCATTCGCCGAGTGTGCGCTTCAGCTCACCGCCGGAGACGAGCCGCTCGAGATCGTCGGCGCCGCCGATCAGCGTGCCCTTGACGAAGACCATCGGGAAGGTCGGCCAGCCCGTCCACATCTTCAGCGCGGTGCGCCGCCGCCAGCCACCGAAGTAGCTGCCGTATTCGAGGTAGTGGTAGGCGATGCCAGCGTCGTCGAGCGCCTTCCTCGCCCGCCGCACATGCTGGTTGCCCGCCATGCCGACGACGAGGACCGGATTCGAGTTCGCCGCCGCCTGGACGTTGTGGACGATGTCGGCGTTGAGGTTGGCGACGAGCTCGCGGATCGCCGGATGCAGGCGGGCCTCTTCAAGCATGGTGCGGGGCATGGGCGGTGCGGCAGGATCGACGAGCGCGCACCATACCATCGTGCCGCCCTCGGGCGGCACGGCGTCAGCGAGCGAGCGCGCCGCGCTGGAAGTCCTCGAACGCTTGCTGCAGCTCGGCGGTCGTGTTCATTACGAACGGACCGTACTGCGCGATCGGCTCGCCGAGCGGCCGGCCGGCGACGACGAGGACGCGCGCGTCGGCGCGCGCGCCGGCCGGCACCGCAAAGCGGGCGCCGTCGGCGGCGCCGTCGCTGGCGAGGATCACCATCTGCTCGGGATCGACAGCCGTCGCAGCGTCGCCGTCGCCATCGCCGACCGTGACCGCAGTCGCGCCGAAGACATACGCAAACGCGTTGTGTCCAGCCGGGATCTCGGCGTCGAACGTGCTGCCGGGCGGGATCGACAGATCGAGCACGATCGGCTCGGTCTTCGGCCGCGTCACCGCTCCCGCCGTGCCATGGCTCGCGCCGGCGATAACGCGGACGCGAACACCGGCGGCGTCGGTGTAGACCGGCACCGCAGCAGGGGCGATGTCGCGGTACGCCGGGGCAGTCATCTTATCGGCCGCGGCGAGATTGACCCAGAGCTGAAAGCCCGCCATCCGGCCCTCTTCCTGCTCGGGCATCTCGGAATGGATGATCCCGCGCCCGGCGGTCATCCATTGCACGCTACCCGGCTCGAGCAGGCCGACGTTGCCGACGCTGTCGCGGTGCCGCATTCGGCCCTCGAGCATGATCGTCACCGTCTCGAAGCCGCGGTGCGGATGGTCAGGAAAGCCACCGACGTAGTCGCTCGCCGAGTCGCTGCCGAACGCGTCGAGCATCAGGAACGGGTCGAGACGCCGCTGCAGTGGCTGAGCCACGACCCGGGTCAGCTTGACGCCGTCACCGTCGGATGCGGCCTGGCCGCGGACGACGCGCTCGACGGCGCGCGAACGAAAGGTGGTGGCAGTCGCGGTGGGGTTCATGAGACCAATGTAGCGACGCGAAAGCGGTCGTCAACAGCGACGCCGTTGAACGCTGGCTTCAATCGGCGCGAACGACGCCGATTCGCTGCCCGCGGTGTAATACCGGTCCCCTTCCCTTCGACTGGATCGACATGAAGCTCTACTACAGCCCTGGCGCCTGCTCGCTGTCGCCGCACATCGTCCTGCGCGAGGCCGGCCTCGCGTTCACGCCCGTTCTCGCCAGCACCAAGACGCACAAGCTCGAGGACGGCACCGACTACTACACGATCAACCCGAAGGGCTACGTGCCGGTGCTCGAGCTCGACAACGGCGAGCGGCTCAGCGAAGGGCCGGCGATCGTCCAGTACATCGCCGACCAGGCGCCCGGCAAGCACCTTGCGCCGGCCAACGGCACGATGGCGCGCTATCGGCTCCAGGAGTGGCTCAACTTCATCACCAGCGAAATCCACAAGACGTACAGCCCGCTCTTCAACCCGGCGACGCCGGAGGACTACAAGACGACCGCCAAGAACAAGCTCAACGAGCGCTACCGCTGGGTCGACAGCCAGCTCGAGGGCAAGAGCTACCTAATGGGAGATACGTTCAGCGTCGCCGACGCCTACCTCTTCGCCATCACCAACTGGGCGAAGTTCGTCAGCCTCGATCTGGCGCCTTACAAGAACGTCGGCGCCTACATGACGCGCGTCGCGGGCCGCCCTGCGGTGCAGGAGGCGATGAAGGCCGAAGGGCTCCTGAAGTAAGCCGTCGGGCCGGCGCTGATCGTTCTCGCGGCGGCGCCGACCTGCGGACGATGCAGGGCAAGATGCTGCTCGGCGAGTTCAGCGCCGCGTATCTCTGGGAGGGCAAGACGCTGCGCTTCAAGGACCCCGACAAAGGAGTCCGCTGCAAAGCGCGGATCGGCGCCGACAAGGCCGCCTCCCGCTAGATCCGACGCCAACCCTCAGGCGAGCTGCGCGGCGGCGAGCAGCTCGCGCGTATACGCCTCGCGCGGCGCGCGAAAGAGCGTCTCGGCGTCGCCCGACTCTACGATCTCGCCGTCCTTCATCACCAGCACGCGGTGCGACATCGCGCGCACGACCGCGAGGTCGTGGCTGATGAAGACGTAGCTCATCGCATAGCGCCGCTGCAGCTCGGCGAGCAGCGTGAGCACCTGCCGCTGCACCGAGACGTCGAGGGCCGACGTCGGCTCGTCGAGGACGAGCACCTCCGGACGCAGGACGACGGCGCGCGCGATCGCGATCCGCTGGCGCTGGCCGCCCGAGAACTCGTGCGGATAGCGGTTCACGACGTCGGCAAGGCCGGCGCCCGCGCCGAGCCCGACCTCGTCGAGCATCTGCGCGATCAGCGCGTCGCGCTCGCCGCGGTCGAGCTCGGGCCGGTGCAGCGCGAGGCCTTCGCCGACGATGCGGCCGACCGTCATCCGCGGGCTGAGCGAGCCGAACGGATCCTGGAACACGACCTGGATCCGCCTCCGCATCGCCCGCAAGCGGTCGCGCCCGGCGTTGTCGATGCGCGCACCGTCGAGGACGACCTCGCCGGCGGCCACCGGCTGCAGCGCGAGCAGCGCGAGGCCGAGCGTCGTCTTGCCCGAGCCCGACTCGCCGACGATGCCGAGCGTCTCGCCGCGCTTCAGGCTGAGAGTCGCGCGTCGCACCGCGTCGAAGCGGCGATGGCCGAACCAGCGCCCAGGAACGTCGAAGCTGACGCGGACGTCGTGCGCGCCGACGAGCACCGGCGCATTGTCCGCGACCGGCACGACGACGCGCGCCGGCCGGCTCGCGAGCAGCGCCTGGGTGTAGCGATGCTGCGGCCGGGCGAAGACCTCAGCCGTCGGCCCGGTCTCGACCAGCTTGCCGCGCTCCATGACGCCGACGCGGTGAGTGAAGCGGCGCACGAGGTTGAGGTCGTGGGTGATGAAGAGGAGCGCCAGCCCCATCTCGGCCTGCAACGCGTCGAGGAGGGCGAGGATCTGCGCCTGGATCGTGACGTCGAGCGCAGTCGTCGGCTCGTCGGCGATCAAGAGGCGCGGCCGGCACGCGAGCGCCATCGCGATCATCGCGCGCTGCCGCTGACCGCCGGAGAGCTGGTGCGGATAAGCGTAGATGCGCCGCTCCGGCTCGGGAATTCCGGTGCGATCGAGCAGGCCGATCGCGCGAGTGCGGGCCGCGCTGCCGCGGAGGCCTTCGTGCAAGCCGAGCACCTCGACGATCTGCGCGCCGATCGTGTGCAGCGGGTTGAGCGCTGTCATCGGCTCCTGGAAGATCATCGCAATCTCGCCGCCGCGAATCGCGCGCAGCCGCGGCTCGCCAAGCGTGCGCAAGTCGATGCCGTCGAAGACGATGCGGCCGCTCGTCTCGGCACCATCGACGAGGCCGAGCACCGACAGCGCCGTAATCGACTTGCCCGAGCCCGACTCGCCGACGAGGGCGAACTTCTCGCCGGCGGCGATCTGCAACGAGACGTCGTCGACGACCGTCGACGCGCCGAAGCGCACCGTCAGGTGCTCGATCGCGAGCAGCGGCGCCGTGCTCAAGCGTCGCGCGGCGACGTGTCGCAGCAGCGAGCCCGGCCGGCGGCGGACGACCTCACGCCTGCGCGGCCGGCTTGGCGTGCGATCCGAGCAGCTTCTCGCAGGTCGCGCGCTCGTCGCCGCTGCGCGCCGGCTGCGTGCACAGATCGGCGAGCTTGGTGTCGAGCCGCGCCATCGCGGCCCGGTGCGCGCCGCCCTTGTTCCACGCCTGGAGCTTTTCGCCGACGCGCTGCAACGAGCGGGCGCTGCGCATGTAGAAGGCGTCCGGCTGCGTCGCCGCCTCGCTCCAGAGTTGCGCCGTCGCTGCCTCGATCGTCTTCTCGTCCTGCGGCGCGAGCTCGATCAACGCGACGATGTAGCTCGCACCCCACTGCAGCCGGGTCGCCGGGCCTTCGCTCTTGTCGTAGGCCTCGCGGTACCAGTGCAACGCCTCGGTCGTGTCGCCGCGCTTCTTGGCGTTGCTCGCCAGCTCCGACATCAGGTAGTACGGCGAATGGCTCTTCGCCAGGTTCGCTTTCAGCAGCGCGTCCGACTCGTCGCCGAGGCCGGCGCGCTCGAGCATGTACGCCGCGGCGGTGATCACCGCCTGGCGCTCGTAGCCGTTGGTGATCTCGCGGTCGGCACGGGCGGCCTGCTCGCGGACGTCGGCGACGAGCGCGGCCGGCAGCTGTGGCGCCGGCTGGCGCCGCGCGTGGGTCGGCGCCGCCTCGCCCGCCTCCGGCTCGTCGACGCGCGCCAGGTCGACCTGCGCGATCAGCGCCTGCATCCGGTCGGCGCGCGACAGCGTCGGGTCGGCCTCGAGACGCTTGAGCGCACCGTCGAACGCGGCGACGAGCGCCTTCCGCTCGGGCGTGCCCTTGGCGCTCGTCGCGCGGACGATCTCGCTCGCATAGTTGGTGACCATGTCGGTCTGCTCGCGCGTGCGCACCGGATCGCCGAGCAGCGCGACGACGGCCGCTCGCGTCGCCGCGTCGATGCGGGGTGGCTTCTTCTCGTCGGCGAAGGCGAGCGCCTTCAGCCGCAGGCGCATCGCTGCGTCGGGTGCCGTGGCGGGGCAGGCGTTGGCGAGCGCGAGCATCGTCGCCGGCAGCTTGTCCTTGGCGATCACCTGCTGCTGGTCGGTCTCCCACGAATAGAACGCGAGCAGCCGCCAATCGCTGGCCTCGAGCGTCGCCGGCCGCGCCAGCGCATCGGCCAGCACCGCGCCGACCGGCCGTGACGCGTTCATGCCGAGCGTCAGCACTTCGGTGTAGCGGATCGGGTCGACCTCGCCCGGCAGGCGCGTGACTTCCTTGCCCATGGGAGTGAACAGGACCATGGTCGGATAGCCGCTCACCTTGAAGCGCGCCCCGATCTTCTGCGCACCCGGGCTGTCGCCGTCGACGTAGACCGGAACGAACGCGCGCGAGCGCTCGATGAAGTCCTGCCGGTTGAAGAGCGTCGCCTTGACCTGGTTGCAGGGCGGGCACCACTTCGCGCCCCAGTAGACGAACACCGGCTTGTTCTCGCTGCGAGCGGTCGCGAACGCGGCGGCGACCTCGGCGTCGTTGGCCGCCTCGTGCCAGGCGATGCCGGCGTCGGCGTGCGCGCCCTCGGCGCCGGTCGCGGCACCCGGGCCTGTTGCCGGGCCGGTGGCGTTGCTGGTCACGGCGGGCCTTTCTGCCGTCGCTGGAGCCGCGCCGGACGCCGTCGGCGCAGCCGGCTTGTCGCACGCCGCGAGGAGCGCGACCGCCAACGCCATGCCAACGCCGGCGAGGCTTCGCTGCGGGCGAACGAAGATGGGAGCCATCGCTTCCTCCAGGGGATTCGCGATCATCGCGCAATCAGTCGACCGGCGCCGGCGCCTCGCGGACCGGGTCGCGCGGCGCCGAGGTGAACTGCGCCAGCGCGACGCCGCCGAGCGTGATCGCCGCGCCGGCGAGCTTGACCGCGGTGTAGCGCTCGCCGGTCACGGCCCAGGCGACAAGGCCGGCGACCGGCGGCATCAGGTACATCAGCGGCGCGGTCGGGCCGACGCCGCGCACGGCATTGACCCAGCCCCAGACGATCCAGCCGAGGAACGCCGAGACGATGACGGCGTAGAACGTGCCCGCCCAGATCGCCGGCGAGACGTCGCTCCATCGCACGGTTAGGCCTGCTGGCAGGCTGATCACGACCATTGGCAGGCTGGCGAGGAGCACCGCATAGGTCATGACGACGACGCCGCCGAGCCGCTCGATCAGCGGCTTGGCGGCGACCGTGTAGTACGAGAAGAACGACGCCGCGACGAGCAGGACGAGGTCGCCCGCGCTCGCCTGCCAGTGGCCGCCGGAGAGCTTGTCGGAGAGGAAGACGACGACACCGGCACAGGCGACGGCGACGCCGGCGACCGAGCCGCGCGTCAGCGCCTCGTGGCCGTGCCAGTGCAGGATCAAGAGCGTGAAGACCGGACCGCAGGCGAGGATGATCGAGCTCGAGAACGCCGTCGACCAGTGGATGCCGTAGGTGACCATACCGACGTGCAGCAGGTGGCCGACGAGGCCGAGGCGAAGCAGCGCGACCGCGTCGGCGCGGCTGACACGAGGCCAGTGCATCCCGAAGCGCGCGCAGAGCAGGATCGCCGCCGCGACCGGCATGATGAGGTAGCGGACGAACAGGAATCCGCCCGGCGACAGCGCCTGGAAGACCGCTTTCTGGACGCTGAAGTTGGCGCCCCAAACAACGATCAGGCCGAGTGCGGCCCAGAGCGCTTGGCGCGAGCGGTCGGCCGTCTTCGACGCGCCGCCGCCGGCCGCTGCGATCGCCATCGCGACGTTAGCGCTCGCCGCCGGCAGCGTCGAAGCGCACTTCGTCGGCGTCGGCGCCGAGCGGCAGCTGGGCGTCGTCGAAGCGCCAGCCTTCGACCGGAGTCGCCCGAGCGAGCGCCATCCAGAGCGCGAAGCCGATCCGCGTCGGCCGCTTCGGCGCCGGGCGCGCGACCTCGAGGCCGCGCTCGGAGGCGATGAGGACGCCGCACTCGATCGGGATCTCGTCGACGTCGGCAATGCCGTCCTTGAGGACATACCAGCACTCGCCGCCGAGTTCGAGGTACGCCTGCCGCTTCGATGCACGGCGCAGGTCGCAGAGCAGGTCGGCGCGCTGCACCTTGACCTCGTGGACGATCGGCTCGGCGTACGCCTCGACGGTCGTGTGGCGGATCGAGAAGACGTCGGGCATCGCGAACGTCCAGCCGGCGTCGACCTTGGCGCGCACCGCGAGGCCGCGCCAGGCGAGCCGGCCGGCGCGCGTCATCTCGCGGGCGACGCGCTCGACGAGCGCCTCGTGGGCGTCGCGC
>DASXIP010000441.1:0-4007 GCA_036497875.1 Caldimonas sp. | reverse complement strand
CACGGTCAACCCCGGCGAGTCGTTCCTCGACCGGATGATCTCGATGGTCGAGGCCGCGCGCCGGCAGAAGACGCCGAACGAGATCGCCCTCAACATCCTGCTCGTCGCGCTGACGATCGTCTTTCTCGTCGTCGTCGTGACACTGCTGCCGATGTCGCTTTTCAGCGTCGACGTCGCCAAGGCCGGCGTCGCGGTCACGGTGACCGTGCTTGTCGCCCTCCTCGTCTGCCTGATCCCGACGACGATCGGCGCGCTGCTGTCGGCGATCGGCGTCGCCGGGATGAGCCGAATGATGCAGGCCAACGTGATCGCGACTTCGGGCCGCGCCGTCGAGGCCGCGGGCGACGTCGACGTGCTGCTGCTCGACAAGACCGGAACGATCACGCTCGGCAACCGCCAGGCGACCGCGTTCGTTCCCGCGCCTGGCATCAGCGAGCGCGACCTCGCCGACGCCGCGCAGCTCGCCTCGCTCGCCGACGAGACGCCCGAGGGGCGCAGCATCGTCATCCTCGCCAAGCAGAAGTTCAACCTGCGCGAGCGCGACCTTGCGTCGCTGGGCGCGTTGTTCCTGCCGTTCAAGGCGCAGACACGGATGAGCGGCGTCGATCTCGCCGGATCCGGCGACGCGCCGGCGCGGCAGATCAGGAAGGGCGCGGGCGATGCGATCCGGCGTCACATCGAGGCGCTCGGCGGCACGATTCCGGCGCAGCTCGATGCCCAGGTCGAAGCCATCGCCAGGCGCGGCAGCACGCCGCTTGTCGTCGCCGACGGGCCGCGGGCGCTCGGCGTCGTCGAGCTCAAGGACATCGTCAAGGGCGGCATCCAGTCGCGCTTCGCCGAGCTGCGCCGGATGGGCATCCACACGGTGATGATCACCGGCGACAACCCGCTGACTGCGGCGGCGATTGCCGCCGAGGCCGGCGTCGACGACTACCTCGCCGAGGCGACTCCCGAGGCCAAGCTGAAGATGATCCGCGGCCTCCAGGCCGAGGGACGTCTCGTCGCCATGACCGGTGACGGCACCAACGACGCGCCGGCGCTCGCGCAGGCCGACGTCGCGGTGGCGATGAACAGCGGCACGCAGGCAGCCAAGGAAGCCGGCAACATGGTCGACCTCGACTCGAACCCGACCAAGCTGCTCGAGGTCGTCGAGACCGGCAAGCAGCTGCTGATGACGCGCGGGTCGCTCACGACCTTCTCGATCGCCAACGACGTTGCCAAGTACTTCGCGATCATTCCGGCCGCATTCGCGACGACCTATCCGCAGCTCGCCGCGCTCGACGTGATGCGCCTGACGAGTCCGGCGTCGGCAATCCTGTCCGCGGTCATCTTCAATGCGATCGTGATCGTCTTCCTGATTCCGCTCGCGCTGAAGGGGGTCAAGTACAGGGCGGCGCCTGCCGCCCAGCTGCTGCGCAGGAACGTCCTCGTCTACGGCGTCGGCGGCCTCGTCGTCCCGTTCGTCGGCATCAAGGCAATCGATCTCCTGCTCGCCGCCACGCACCTCGTCTGAAGGTCTGAGACCATGCTCGCCATCGTTCGCCCCGCACTCGTCGTATTCGCATTGCTGTCGCTGCTGACGGGAGTCGTCTATCCGTTCGCGATCGCGGGCATCGCCCGCGCCGTGTTTCCGCGGCAAGCGGCGGGAACGCTGGTCGAGCGCGACGGCAAGGTCGTCGGCTCGCTCCTGATTGGCCAGAGCTTCAGCGATCCGAAGCACTTCTGGAGCCGTCCTTCGGCGACGTCGCCGATGCCGAACAACGCAGCCAACTCCGGCGGCTCGAACCTCGGCCCGCTCAACCCGGCGCTCATCGACGCCGTGAAGGCGAGAGTCGCCGCGTTGCGTGCTGCCGACCCGGGCAACAACGCGCCGGTCCCGGTCGACCTGGTGACGGCGTCGGCGAGCGGGATCGACCCCGAGATCAGCGTCGCCGCAGCCGAGTACCAGGCCGCCCGCATCGCGCGCGCGCGCGGCATCGCAGTCGAGCCGGTGCGCGCGCTGATCGCCGAGCGTGCGAAGGGGCGCGTGCTCGGCTTCCTTGGCGAACCACGCGTCAACGTGCTCGAGCTCAACCTCGCGCTCGACGCCCTCCCGCACTGAGGCCCTCCGATCGAACTTGCATCAATAACCTGGCGGTGAGCAAGGCGCTTTGACCGCCTCCAACGACCCGCACACACCCGCTGCGGGACGAGCGCCGATCGTGCGTTTCGTCGACGCGCTGGCCAGTGAAGACATCGCCCTCGATGCCGACGCCGCCGACACCCGGGCGCTCTTCACTCGATTCGACCGCATAGTCGCCGCGCATCACGGCCTGGTGGCCGGCGCCGCCGGCGAGGCGCTCATGGCACGCGAGCGCTCGCCTCAACGGCGCTCGGTCATGGCGTCGCCATTCCGCGCGGCCGCGCTAGCGACCTGCGCACGCCGATCGCCGGCGTCGTCCGCCTGGCCGGCAACGGCCTCGACTTCGGCGCGCCGGACGGCGTCGCGACCACGCTCTTCTTCTTCCTGCTCGTTCCCGAGCGCGCGACCGAGGAGCACTTGGCCATGCTGTCCGAGATCGCGCAAGCGCTCGGTGACGGCGAGTTGCGGGCACGCCTGCGCGCGGCGCGCGATCCTGCCGCGTTCAGGGGCCTGCTCGCACAAGCGCCGCGCTTGGCGGCAGCTGACGAGCCGCAGGCGCGCGATACTCGTCCAGCCTCCGCTCCTAGAATTCGTGAATCGCAACGCTCGTAGGGCCCGGCATGCTCGTCAACTGCGTGGCCTACGCGCTCATCACCGTCGCCTGCGTGCTCGCCTGGTGGCTGTTCCGCCGCGCCGGCTGGCTGTAGGCGGCGAGGGCCCGGCGTGAACGATGGGTCGCGCCCCGACCCCGACGCGCTGATCGAGCGCCTGCGCGTCGAGGAGGCGCGCGCCAAGCGGGGACGGTTGCGAATCTACTTCGGTGCAGCGGCGGGAGTCGGCAAGACGATGGCGATGCTCGGCGCTGCACGCGCGGCCAAGGCAGCTGGCGTCGACGTCGTCGTCGGCGTCGTCGAGACGCACGGACGCGCCGAGACCGCCGCGCAGCTGCAAGGCCTCGAGCTGCTGCCGCGCAAGCCGATCCGGCACTCGGCAACGGCGGCGCTCGCCGAGTTCGATCTCGATGCCGCGCTCGCGCGGCGGCCGGCGCTGATCCTCGTCGACGAGCTGGCGCACTCGAACGCAGCCGGCTCGCGCCATCCGAAGCGTTGGCAGGACGTCGAGGAGCTGCTCTCGGTCGGCATCGATGTCTGGACGACGCTCAACGTGCAGCACCTCGAAAGCCTGAACGACGTCGTCGGCGGAATCACCGGGGTGCGCGTCCAGGAAACGCTGCCCGACACCTTCTTCGATCGTGCCGACGAAGTGGTGCTCGTCGACACCACGGCCGACGAGCTGATCGCGCGTCTGAGCGCCGGCAAGGTGTACGGCGCCCCGCAGGCCGAGCGCGCCGCGGCCAACTGGTTCCGCAAGGGCAACCTGATGGCCCTGCGCGAGCTCGCCTTGCGGCGCACGGCCGACCGCATCGAGAACGACGTCCAGGCGTATCGCATCGAGCGCTCGATCGACCGCGTCTGGAAGACCGAGGCGGCGCTGCTCTGCTGCGTCGGCCCCGGCGACGACAACGAGCACATCGTGCGCAGCGCAGCGCTGCTTGCACAGCAGCTAGCGGTCTCATGGCACGCCGTGTACGTCGAAACGCCGGCGCTACAGCGGCTGTCGAAGTGGCGGCGCGAGCGGATCCTGCGTGCGATCCGGCTCGCCGAGGAGCTGGGTGCGACGACCGCCGTGCTGCCGAGCCCGAGCGTGGCCGACGCAGTGATCGAGCACGCCCGGCTGCACAACCTCTCGCGGCTCGTGCTCGGCCACAACCGTGCCAGCTTCTGGCGCCCGGCGGGCACCCTGGCGCAGCAGCTCGGCAACCGCGCCGCCGACGTCGACCTGATCGAGATGGGCGCGCCAGCGCGCAAGAGCGTGCTGCGGCAGC
>DASXIP010000440.1:0-1952 GCA_036497875.1 Caldimonas sp. | reverse complement strand
AGCAAGTACACGCCGCCGGACGCGCGCGTCGTCGTCGCGGCTGCGGCGAGCGGCTCGCGCATGACGATCGCCGTCGTCGACGACGGCCCGGGCATCCGGCCCGGTCACGAGCGCGAGATCTTCGAGAAGTTCGCGCGCGGCGAGCGTGAGTCGGCGTCCGCGGGCGTCGGCCTCGGCCTTGCCATCTGCAAGTCGATCGTCGAGGCGCACGGCGGCACGATCGTCGCGGAGAACGTCGCTCCGCACGGCGCCGCGTTCACCATCTCGCTGCCGCTCGGCCAGGCACCGGCGCTCGAGCCCGGCGAGCTGCCGCCTCTCGAGCAGGAGACATGAGCGACGACACGCCATCGCGTGCCCTGATCGTCGAGGACGATCTCGCGATCCGCCGCGTCCTGCGCGCCGCGCTCGAGGGCGACGGATGGCGGGTCAGCGAGGCGCCGGGGGCGGCGCAGGCCGTCGCCGAAGCAAAGACGCTCCGCCCAGACCTGATGTTCGTCGACCTCGGCCTTCCTGACGGCGACGGCGTCGACGTCATCGTCGCGACGCGCGAATGGTCACGGTTGCCGATCATCGTGATCTCGGCGCGGTCGCAGGAAGAGCAGAAGGTCCGCGCGCTCGACGCCGGCGCCGATGACTACGTCGAGAAGCCGTTCCGGATCGCCGAGCTCCTCGCCCGCGTGCGGGCGAGCATGCGACGGCGAGCCGCCGACGCCCACGCCGATGAGCGCATCGTCAGGATCGCCGACGTCGAGATCGACCGCGTCGCGCATATCGTGAAGAAGCACGGGAGCGAGGTCCACCTGACGCCGATCGAGTTCCGCCTGCTCGCAGTGCTCGCGGCCAACGTCGGCCGGGTGCTGACCCACCGCCAGCTACTGCGCGAAGTGTGGGGGCCGGCGCGCGTCGAGCACGGCCACTACTTGCGCGTCTTCATGGGCGCGTTGCGCCACAAGCTCGAGGATGACCCGGCGCAGCCGAAGCTGCTGTTGACCGAGACCGGCGTGGGCTACCGCCTGGTGGCGTCGGCCGCCTGAGGCCCGCGAACGGGCGACCGCGCGACCGCCGGCCTCGGCCCGAGCGGGTGTACCGTTTGCTGGGGTTTCCTGGGGTTTCCTGGCAAGTCCTCCGGCCGAGGCACGACGAATGCGTTGCACACCGTGAACCGCACCAAGCAGGGCACGCCCTCCTGGCTGCCGCGCACCGGCGCCGGCTCGTCGCAGCCCGCCGCCAAGCCGGACGGCACCAGGAAGCTCAACGTCCCGCCGCGCCGCGCCTGGTGGACGTTCGTGGCGCTCCTGGTCGTCAACTACCTCGTCATGCGGATGCTCTTCCCGAGCCAGGACGCCGCGGTGACGATTCCCTACACCGTGTTCAAGGACGAGGCCGCCAAAGGCAACGTGCAGGCGATCTACAGCCAGGGGGCGAGCATCGAAGGGCGCTTCAAGAGCGCCGTGCTTTGGCCGCCGGCCGGCGCCGCCTCGGCCGCGGCGTCGGCCCCGCGCGGTTTCTTCGGGCCGCCCGAGCCGCGCAACGCGACGTCGTTCACGACGACGCTGCCGACTTTCGTTGGCCCCGGCCTCGAGAGCTTCCTGATCGAGCACCAGGTCGAGATCAGCGCGGTGCCGATCCAGGGCAGCGGCATCGCGACGCTGCTCTACGGCTTCGGCCCGGCGCTGCTCCTGATCGGCTTCTACGTCTGGATGTACCGGCGTGCGCAGCAGCTCGGCGGCGGCGGCATCGGCGGCGGCTTGCTCGGCATCGGCAAGAGCAGGGCGCGACGCTACGACCAGGAAGGTGGTCCGAAGGTGACCTTCAAGGACGTCGCCGGCATCGACGAGGCCGAGAACGAGCTGGTCGAGATCGTCGATTTCCTGAAGGCGCCCGAGAAGTACACCCGGCTCGGCGGCTCGGCGCCGAAGGGCGTGCTGCTGATCGGCGCGCCCGGCACCGGC
>DASXIP010000439.1:0-1893 GCA_036497875.1 Caldimonas sp. | reverse complement strand
CGCGCTCGCGCCAGGGCTGAAGAAGAGGCGCGCCCGCGCCCGATCGACGAAGCCCACGCGCCGCGGACCGACCGAACCGAGGCTGCCCATCGCGAAGCTCGCGGCGCTAGCGCGGCGCGCGCGTGACGCGTCGGTTGACCGCGTTCATGATCACCGCGACCACCAGGTTCATCGTCAGGTACACCGCCATGACGATGACGATGACCTCGAGTGCCTGGCCGTTCTGGTTAATCGAGGTATTGCCGATCGAGACCAGGTCGGGGTAGCCGATCACGACGGCGAGCGACGAGTTCTTGATCAGATTCATGTACTGGCTCGCGAGCGGCGGGATCGCCAGGCGCAGCGCCTGCGGAAAGATCGCGCCGGCGATCGCCTGGCCGCGGGTCATGCCGAGCGCGAGCGCGGCATGCCACTGGCCGGCGGGAACGGCCTCGGCGCCGGCACGCACCAGCTCGGCGATCGACGCCGACGTGAACAGCGAGAGGCCGAGCCAAAGGGCGAGGAACTCCGGCGTCAACGAGGCGCCGCCGCTGATCAGGAAGCCGTCGAGCACCGGCCTCGACCAGCCGAAGACGGCACCGACGGCGAGCCAGGTGGCGAGCGCCGCGGCAACGCCGCTGGCGATCGCGACCAGGCCGGCGCCGACGTCGAGCCAGCGCCGCGCCGCGTGCAAGCCGAGCAGAGCGCCGATCGCGAACGCGATCAATGCACAGAGCAATGCGAGCGCGCCGTCCTGCGGCACGGCGATCTGCAGGCCTTCCTTCGACAGCAGGGCGACGCCGCTCACCGACAACGCGGCCGACGACTCGGGCAGCAGCTCGGTGACCAGCAGATAGATCGCGAGCAGCTGGATCACGAGCGGAATGTTGCGAAAGACCTCGACGTACGCCGCGCCGAGCCTGCTGATGAGCGGATGGTGCGCGAGCCGCATCAGGCCGACGCTGACGCCGAGCACGCTGGCGAGCACGATGCCGGCAAACGCGACCCGCAGCGTGTTGCTCATGCCGATCGCGAAGGCGCGCAGGTAGCTGTTGCTCGCCGTGTACTCGAACAGCAGCTCGCCGATGTTGAAACCGGCCGGGTCGCGCAGGAAGCCGAATCCCGACTTGATCTGCCGCGCCTCGAGGTTGGCCGCGACGTTGTGCGCGAGGCCGGCGGCGAAGGCGACGAGCACCAGCGCAACGGCGCCCTGGACGAGCCAGGCGCGCCTACGCTCGGCGCGGCGCCGCGCGCGCCACGCGGCGTCGCCGAGCGGTGCCGCCGTCGGGCTCAGCGGATCGGCGGCGAGTACATCAGGCCGCCCTTGGTCCACAGGTTGTTGACGCCGCGCGGCAGGCCGACGGGCGTCTTCGGGCCGAGGTTGCGCTCGAAGCTCTCGCCATAGTTGCCGACCTGCTTGACGATGCGGTAGGCCCAGGCGGCATCGAGACCGAGAAGCTTGCCGGTGTCCTCGGAGACGCCGAGGAAGCGCTGCACGCCCGGATCCTTGTTGGTCGTCTTCTGCTCGTCGACGTTGGCCTGCGAGAGCCCGTCCTCCTCGGCTTCGATCATCGCGAACAACGTCCAGCGAACGATCTGGAACCACTCGTCGTCGCCGCGGCGCACCGACGGGCCGAGCGGTTCCTTCGAGATCACCTGCGGCAGGATCACGTAGTCGTCGGCGTTCGGCGCCTTGGTGCGCGCGCCGGCGAGGTCGCTCATGTCGGTCGTGTAGACCTGGCAGCGCCCCGCGAAGAACGCGCTCGTGATCGCCTCGGCGGTGTCGAACACGACTGGCTTGTACTTCATCGCGTTGGCGCCGAAGTAGTCGGCGACGTTCTTCTCGCTCGTCGTTCCGGCCTGCACGCAGACGGTCGCGCCATTCATCTTCTTGGCGCTGTCGATCTTGAGCTT
>DASXIP010000438.1:0-5965 GCA_036497875.1 Caldimonas sp. | reverse complement strand
GGCATCAACGGTCCGCTCGTCGGCGAGGTCGGCTACAACGTCAAGTGGCTGCTCGGTTCGACGATCGCCGACACGGGCTACGACATCTCGTTCGACTCGGCACCGAGCTTCTACATCAACGGGCAGCCGCAGGCGGTGGATGCGGCCGGCAACGTCGTGCTGAACCCGACCTTGCGTGCATTCGAGGTGGCGGCTGCGAACCTGAAGGCATTCGATCCGTACATCGACCCGTCGCTGCTGATTCCCGTCGCGCGCTTCCTCGTCGACGCGCCGACGCTGAAGGCGATCCACATGATCAATGCCGATCCGCTGCGGACGATGTCGTTCACGATGTTTGCCCAGCCGGACTTCTTCTTCGAGACCTTCAGCCCGTGTCCCGGGTCAAGCCAGGGCTGCGTGAACGACGGCTTCGCCTGGATGCACGGCGACTACGCGAACGACATCGGGCAGACTTGGCTCGGGCTGGCCGGCCCTGGCGTCAGAGCGGGGGGAATCGACCACACGACGTGGTCGGACCACGCCGACATCGTGCCGACGATGATGCACCTGCTCGGCCTCACGACCGACTACCAGCCCGACGGGCGCGTGATCACGCAGGTGTTGACGAGGCCCGTGGCCAGGGCCGGCAACGGCGCCTCATTCACCGAGCTCGGCGACCTCTACAAGCAGCTGAACGCGCCGTACGGGGCCTTTGCGCATTCGCTGATCGTCGCTTCGACGCACGGCATCAAGGCGGACGACACGACCTACCTCAACACCGAGCGCGCGATCCAGCGGCTCACGACGCAGCGTGACGCGCTGGTGAAGCAGATCAAGAACGTTCTCGATGGCAGCGAGCAGGGGCATGGAGAGCAGTTCGTCCGGCAAGGCAGAAGGCTGCTCGAGGCGGCCGAGGAACTGGCTGGTCCGTGAGTCGTCGCCGAGCCGCCCGCGGCCTGGGCGCGGCGTCACTGCTCTGACGACGTGCGCCCCGGGCGTGCGATCAGTGCGGTCGAAGGCGCGATGCCGCCGCGCCGAAGAGCTTCGTACGCTGCCTGGACGGCGGCCGGCCCGTCGGCGTGGCGAACCTCGATGTGCGGGCGCATCGCGCAGCCGAACGCCCGCAGGGCAGCCTCGAGCTGCCGCTCGAAGGCAGCCGCGCCCCAATCCCGGACGAGCCGCTCGATCGTTGCCGGCCCGGAGAAGAGCGCATCTTCCTCGCTGGCGCCGAGCCTCAGCGTCCCACTGTGCGTCGCGCCGACATCGACGCGTCGCACGCAACGCCTGCCGAGTGAGGCCATCACGCGGGCGACCAGTTCGGGGTCGCCGGAGAAATCGACCAGGACGCACGGTGCGCCGCTGCCGAGGCTCGCCAGCGATTCGTAGCCGACGACCCGATCCCAGAAGCCGCTCGTTGCGAGCCACGCGGCATTGCGTTCGCCGGTGAGCGCCGTGAGTGGCACGCTGCCGCGCAGCTCGTAGGCGAGGCCGAGGGCGGTCTTGCTCGACGCGCTCACGACCACGACTTCGCCCGAGCCGTGGAGGCGGTTCTCCTTCAGCTCGTGCGCGAGCACGAACGAGGTGATGAAGAGCGGATGGAGGAGCGCACGCAACTCGAGCTCGGTTGCTTCGGCCGCGGTGCCATTCGAAGGCCGCAGCGCGTACTGGTTGTAGACCGGATTGAGCGCCGCCCGATCGCGGCTAGTCTCGCGCAGGCCGAGCCGCGAGCGCCGACCCTGAAGCCGCACGTGGCTGGCGATCGGGAGCAGACCGAACAGGCGTGCGCCGGGCTCGATCTCGATCGCTCGGGAGGCGAGCACCTGTGCGTGGCCCCACGCCGGCACACGCGCGAGCTCCGGCGCCGACGCCGGAAACAGCGACCAGTAGCCGAGCGCACGTCCCATCGCGGCGTAGGTCAGCGTGTTCGCACTGAGCGCGACGTGCTCGATCTCGACGACGAGCTCGCCGTCCACGAGCGCTTCGGGCAACGGCTCCTCGTGCATCTGCCGAGCGGCGAGGTTCGCCTTGGCAATCTCCAGCACATGCACGGTGGCAGGCATCGAATGCTCTCCGCTTTCGAACGGGGCCGAACCACTCTAGTCCGCCGTATCGCGCCGCGTTGTCCCTGGCGCGACAGGCGCACGGCAGCGCCTGATAAGCCATGGAAAAGCGATGGGCGTCCTCCTGGTGTCTTCTCGTCGCATGCATGTCATGGCGCTGTCATCGTTGGTGCGCAAGCTCGCTGCAACGAAGGGCTGCGGATGAACGCGATCGAAGTCCGGGATCTGCAACGATCCTTCGCCGGCAAGGCGGCCTTGCGCGCCGTCTCGCTCAGCGTGCGGCCGGGCGAAATGGTGGCGCTGCTCGGCGCCTCCGGATCGGGCAAGTCGACGCTGCTTCGCCACCTGAGCGGCCTGGAGCACGCCGACCTTGGATCGAGCTCGACGGTATCCGTCAACGGCCGCGTGCTTCAGCAGGGTGGCCGGGTCGCGGCGGACGTACGCTCGACCCGCGCCGGCGTGGCGACGATCTTCCAGCAATTCAACCTGGTCGGTCGCCTGTCGGTGATGGACAACGTCCTCGCCGGCGCGTTGCATCGCCATCCGGCGTGGCGCGGGCTGCTGCGGCGCCTGCCGCGGGACGAGTACTGGCGTGCCGAGCAGGCGATGGCGCAGGTCGGCATCGAGTCGCTGCGCTGGCAGCGCGCGTCGACGCTTTCCGGCGGTCAACAGCAACGCGCGGCGATCTCGCGCGCCATCGTGCAAGGCGCCGGCATCCTGCTCGCCGATGAGCCGATCGCCTCGCTCGACCCGGAGTCGAGCCAGCGCGTGATGGAGCTTCTCGCCGATCTCAACAGGAACGCGGGACTGACCGTGCTCGTCTCCTTGCATCAGGTACAGGTCGCCGCCGCCTTCTGCCCACGCACGATCGGCCTTCGCGCGGGCGCGGTCGTCTACGACGGGCCGACGCACGAGCTCACGCCGGCGCGCATGCGCGAGCTGTACGGCGTGCAGAGCGACGAGCTCTTCGATGCCACCACCGCGGCCGCCGTCGACCGGCGTTCACGCCCGGTCGACACCATCGGCTTGTCTTCTCCTCTCCTCGCCACCTTCTGATCGGAGCCTTGCCATGACCTTGACGAGAAGAACCTTTGTCGCCTTCACGGGCGCCGTGCTCGCGGTCGCCGCGACGCACGCCGCCGCCGCCGAAGAGCGCGAGATCAACTTCGGCATCATTTCGACCGAGTCGTCGTCGGGGCTGAAATCGGCCTGGCAGCCGCTCCTCGACGACCTCCAGAAAGCGACCGGCCTCAAGGTCAATGCCTTCTTCGCACCGGACTACGCCGGCGTCATCGAGGCGATGCGATTCAACAAGGTCCAGGTCGCCTGGTTCGGCAACAAGTCCGCGATGGAGGCGGTCGACCGCGCGCGAGGCGAGGTGTTCGCGAAGGTCATCGCAGCTGACGGCACCGAGGGCTACTACTCGCTCCTGATCGTCAACAAGGACAGTCCGCTACGCTCGCTCGACGACGTCCTCAGGCAACGCAGCGGCCTCGTGCTCGGCTACGGCGACCCGAACTCGACGAGCGGCACGCTGGTACCCGGCTATTACGCGTTCGCGAAGAATGATGTCGACCCGCTCAAGGACTTCAAGCGCACCGTGCGCGCCAACCACGAGAGCAACCTGCTTGCAGTGGCGACTCGCCAGGTCGACGTCGCCACCAACAACACCGAGAACTGGGCGCGCTTCGTTGCCACGCATCCGGAGCAGGCCAGGCAGGTGCGCGAGATCTGGCGCTCGGTGCTGATCCCGAGTGATCCGCTCGTCTGGCGCGAAGACCTCGACCCGACGATCAAGCGCCAGTTGAAGGACTTCTTCCTCGCTTACGGCAAGGAGGCGCGAGAGAAGGACGTGCTCGCCAAGCTGACCTACAGCGGCTTTCATGCGTCCTCGAACCAGCAGCTGCTGCCGATCCGGCAGCTCGAGCTGGCGCGCCAGCGCAGCCAGGTCGCGGGCGACGACAAGTTCTCGGCCCAGGAAAAGAGCGTGCGTCTGAAGGAGATCGACGACAAGCTCGCGGCGTTGTCGCAGCAGGCCCCGGCGCGGTAGCGTGAGCGCTTCCGCTTCCGCCGCCGGGCCGGCGCCGCGCGCGCCGCTTCGCCGTCCCGATTCGTCGCTCGGCGTCCTCGTCGGCTGGGCGCTGCTGCTCGCCGTGCTCGCCGCGTCGTGGCGCGGCGCCGACATGCGCCCGCTCGATCTCGTGCGCGATGCCGGCAACATGGCTGCGTATGCGAGCGGCTTTCTGCCGCCCGACTTCCACGACTGGCGCTCGTATCTCGCCGAGCTGCTCGTGACGCTGCAAATCGCCGTCTGGGGCACGGCGCTGGCTGTGCTCTGCGGCGTGCCGCTCGGCCTCCTCGCGTCGAGCAACATCACGCCGTGGTGGATCCACCAGCCGGTGCGACGCGCGCTCGATGCCTGCCGCGCGATCAATGAGATGGTGTTCGCGCTGCTCTTCGTCGTCGCCGTCGGCCTCGGCCCGTTCGCGGGCGTGCTCGCGCTCTGGGTCCATACCGCCGGCGTCCTCGGCAAGCTGTTCTCGGAAGCGGTCGAGGCGATCGACCCGCGACCGGTCGAGGGCATCCGTGCCACCGGCGCGCCGCTGATCGCCGAGATCACCTTCGGCGTGCTACCGCAGGTGATGCCGCTCTGGCTGTCGTACGCGCTCTATCGGTTCGAATCGAACGTCCGCTCGGCGTCGGTGGTCGGCATGGTCGGTGCCGGCGGCATCGGCATGGTGCTGTGGGACGTCGTGCGCAGCTTCCAGTACGCCCAGACCGCGGCGATCCTCATCCTGCTCGCCGTCTCGGTCAGCCTCATCGACCTGCTCTCGGCGCAGCTTCGGCGCCGCCTCGTGTGAGTCCGCGTGCGCGCCTGGTCGTACCACAACCCGGTCGCCATCCACTTCGGGGTCGGCAGCCTCGAGTGTCTGCCCGACGTCGTCGGCGACCGGCGCGCCGTCGTGGTCACTTTCCCGGAGGCGCAGGCGTGCGGTCTCGCCGGGCGCGTGAAGCGCTTGCTCGGCGATCGCTGTCTCGACCTCATCGATCGGACGCCGCCCAACCCGGACGTCGAGAACCTCGAGGCGCTCTATGACGAGTTCTGGGATCGCCACGCGGGCTGCGAAGTCATCGTCGCAGTGGGCGGCGGAAGTGTCCTGGACACGGCCAAGGTGCTGGCCACCGCAGCGCTGGCGCCGTCTTTCGATGCGTTGCTGGCGGGACTCGCAGGCGCCTCCCCTTACCGGCCCAGCCGCTTCAAGCCGCTGCTCGCCGTTCCGACCACGGCCGGCACCGGCAGCGAGGTGACTCGCTGGGCGACGGTCTGGGACCGCGCCGCCGGCAGGAAGCACTCGCTCGACATCGCACAGACCTGGCCCGAGGCGGCCATCGTCGACCCGCTGCTGGCGCTGACGTTGCCGCCGGCACCGACCGTGGCCGCGGGCCTGGATGCACTCTCGCATGCGCTCGAGGCGCTCTGGAATGTCCATGCGAATCCGGTCTCCGATGCGCATGCAATCGGCGCGGCGCGCGAAGTCATGACGGTGCTGCCTCGTGTCGTCGCGCAACCCGAGGACGTGTCGTTGCGGTCGCGCCTGGCGCTCGCCGCCCTGTGCGCCGGGCTTGCATTCTCGAATACGCGCACGGCGCTTGCTCATTCGATGTCGTACGAGCTGACGCTTCGGCACGGCCTCGCGCATGGCATCGCCTGCTCGTTCACCTTGCCGCTCGTTCTGCGGCTCGCGATCGGTGTCGAAGAGGAGCGCGACGAGGCCCTGCGCCGAGTCTTCGGGGGCAGTTTGTTCGACGCTCCCGACACGCTGGAGCGTTTCCTGAATCGGCTTGGCGTCGGCACGAACTTCGCCGACCACGGCATCGCCGAGTCGGAGGCCGCACGAATCATTGCCGCTGCCGCCGACGGCGTT
>DASXIP010000437.1:0-2479 GCA_036497875.1 Caldimonas sp. | reverse complement strand
CCGTGATCGGATCGATCTGGTTGATGACGACGAGACCGCCGGGGTCGGCCGCGTGCACGATGTTGCCGGCGTCGACAAGGCGCGCGCCGACCCGGCCGCTGATCGGCGCGACGATGCGCGTGAAGCCGAGCTGCACCTGCGTGAAGTTGATCTGCGCGTCATCGGTCTTCACCGCTGCCTCGAGCTGCGCGACCAGCGCCTTCTGCGTGTCGACCTGCTGCTGCGTCGCCGCGTCCTCGGCGATCAGGCCGGTGTAGCGGTTCAGGTCGACGCGGGCGTTGCCGAGCTGGGCCTGGTCGCGTGCCTTCTGCGCCTCGGCCTGGGCAAGCTGCGCTTCGAGCGTGCGCGGGTCGATCTGCGCCAGCAGCTGGCCGGCCTTCACGTCCTGCCCCTCGACGAACGCGACACGCTCGAGCTCGCCGTCGATGCGCGGCTTGACGGTCACGCTGGCCAGTGCCGTGACCGTGCCGACGCCGGTGCGAAAGATCGCGATGTCTTGCTCGCGGACCTTGACGGTCGTCACCCGGACTGCCGCCACCGCGCGCGGCGGAGGCTTGCGCTCGGCCGCGAACTGGCGCCAGACGAGGACGATCGCGAGCACCGCGATCAGCAGCGTCACGACCGCGATCACGGTACGGCGGCGGGAAGGCGAGGCTGGCTGCATGTCGTTCACCTTCCGGAAGACGTCGACGCGGTCTCGATCGCGGCAGCTGGCGGCGCTGCGGCCCGGGTCGGAGCAGCGTCGTCGCGGCCCGGCAACCAGCCTCCGCCCGTCGCGGTGATCAGGGCGACGCTGGTCGTCAGTTGGCGGCTGCGCAGTTGCAAGGCCGTGCGCTCGTTCGAAAGCGCGAGCGCCTGCGCCGCGACGACGGTCAGGTAGTTCGCCGTGCCGCCGCGGTACTGGGCGAGCGCGAGCCGTTCGGCGAGCC
Organism: Caldimonas sp.; assembly: GCA_036497875.1. GTDB lineage: Bacteria > Pseudomonadota > Gammaproteobacteria > Burkholderiales > Burkholderiaceae_C > Schlegelella_A. Next base: position 1,550 of record DASXIP010000437.1, on the reverse strand, counting down.
GCGCCGCGGCGACGGCCTCGTCCTGCAGTGCCGTCTCCCGCTCGAGCACGGCCAGCGTCGCGAGGTCGTCCTCGACCTGCTGGAAGCCGCCGAGCACGGTCTGCTTGTATTGGGCAACGGCGATGTCGAAGGCGGCGACTGCCTCGGCCGTACGGGCGCTGCGCAGGCCGCCGTCGAACAGTGTCTGGGCCAGCGTCGCGCCGAGCGACCAGACGCGGCTCGGCGTCGCCAGCAGCGATGCGACGGTCACCGCCGCCGCGCCGCCGCTCGCGCTCAATGCGAGCGACGGATAGTAGGCGGCCTTGGCGACGCCGATGTTGGCGTTGGCGAGGGCAGCGCGGCGCTCGGCCGCGGCGATGTCGGGGCGACTCTCGAGCAGCTCCGACGGCAGGCTCGGCGGAATCGCCGGCATGCGCGCTTCGAACGCATCGGCCGGCGACACCGCGGGCAAGGCGAAGGCGGCCGGCGGGCGACCGATCAGGATGGCGATCGCGTGCTCGAGCTGGCTGCGTTGCGCGTCGAGGTCGACGGCCTGGGCCTGCGCGGTCTTCAGCTGCGTCTCGGCCAGCGCGACGTCGGAACGCAGGACGACACCGGCGCGGTATTGCGCCTGCGTCAACTGTAGCGCCTTGACATAGGCGACCGTCGTGCGGGCATAGAGATCGCGTTGCACGTCGGTGTAGCGCAACTGCAGATAGTCCTCGGCCAGCGCCGCCTGGATGCTGAGTCGCGCTGCCGCGAGGTCGTCGGCGCTGGCCTGTGCGCCGGCCTCGCCCGATTCGACGGCGCGCCGCACGCCGCCCCAGAGGTCGGGCTCCCAGCTGGCGCTGAGGCTGACTGCGAAGCCGGTCACGTCGTTGCCGGTGACCGTCGAGACGGTGCGACCCGCAGTCGCGGCGGCGCCGACGTTCGGAAAGAACCCGGCGCGGGCCGCGTCGGCGATCGCCTTGGCCTGCCGGTATTGCCCCTCGGCCTCGCGGATGTTCTGGTTGGCGTCGTTGGCCTGCCCGACCAGCCCGTTCAGGGTCGCGTCGCCGTAGCGCTCCCACCACGCATGCGCTTCGACCGGGTGCGGCTCGGCCGGCTTCCACAAGCCTGCCTCCTTGTAGGCAGCAGGCACCTCGACCGGCGGGCGGACGTAGTCCGGGCCGACCGCGCAGCCGGCAAGAAGCATCGTCGCCAGTGCTATCGCAACGAGCGGGAGTGCGGCGCGCAGACACCTGCGGGAGCGCTTGCTGCAAGGCATGGTTGGGCAGAATTCGAGCGGCCCGTTTCGGGCCGGCGAGCCATGGACTCTAGGCAGCGCTTCCCGACACCATCCTGTCGCGAGGCTGACGGCTTTGTCAGACTGGGCGTTGCAGCAACCCGATTCGCTGGAAGAATCGACGACACGCCCACCACCGGCTCGCCTCGAGGGGCCGACACGCCATGCGCCTCGAAAAAAAGACAGCCATCGTCACCGGCGCGGCCTCCGGCTTCGGTGCCGGCATCGCCGCCAAATTCGTCGCCTAGGGCGCGCGGGTGATCGTCGCCGATCGCGACGGCGAGGG
>DASXIP010000436.1:0-2930 GCA_036497875.1 Caldimonas sp. | reverse complement strand
ACTTGGGCCGGCATGTCGGCGCTGCGCTGGAAGAAGCCGCCGTTGATCGCACCCGGCGTCGTCGGCGTGTGCCCATCGGTCGTGGTGGTCATCGCCAGGATGTAGTTGCCCATGTCGGCGCCCATCGGCTCGGTATTCCAGCCGAAGGCCGATTTGTAGAAGGACGAGATGCGCCTGGCATCGTCGTAGGGCATCTCGAAGTGAACGACGGCGTCCATCGGAACTCCTGTGGGTGTGGTCGAGGGCCGGCGAGGATGGCACGGTGCGCGAGCCCGCGCCGCCAGTGCGGATTCAGCCGTCCGACTGCTCGCTCGCGTCGCCGCCCGCGCCGAGATAGACCTTGATGCGGCCGACGCGCGTGCCGACGACCTGGACGGCCTTCAGCAGCGCCTCGTCGGTGACACCGAGCGCCTCGGTCCAGCGCCGCAAGGCGGCCGGGTCGCTGACGTCGACCGCGGCCTCGGACCGCGGACTCTCGGCCGCGTCGGTCTCGCGCGTCACGGTCTTTCCTCGGCAGTCCGCGTCGCGTTCATCCCGTCGCCTCATGCACGCGGCGTGCCCGCGCCAAGCCGCGACCGCGTCGCGAGCGCCAGAGGGCGAGCGTGGCAGCCTTCGAGATGGTCGTTGACGAGGCCCATCGCCTGCATGAAGGCGTAGACCGTTGTCGGCCCGACGAAGGTCCAGCCACGCTGCTTCAGGTCCTTCGACAGGGCGATCGCTTCGGCCGGCAGGCCGAGCGCCGCAAGGCTCGCCGCGGTGACGCGCTTCGGCCGTGCGCGCGGCGGCGGCTCGAAGCGCCAGGCGTAGGCGGCGAGCGAACCGAACTCCTCGGTAAGCGCGAGCGCCCGGCGGGCGTTGCCGATCGCCGATTCGATCTTGCCGCGGTGGCGGACGATGCCGGCGTCGGCCAGCAGCCGCTCGACGTCGCGGCCACCGAAGCGGGCGAGGCGCGCGGCATCGAAGCCGGCGAACGCGCGCCGGAACGCGTCGCGCTTGTTGAGGATCGTCAGCCAGCTGAGCCCGGCCTGGAAGCCCTCGAGGCAGAGCTTCTCGAACAGCCTCTGGTCGTCGTCGACCGGAAAGCCCCACTCGCGGTCGTGGTAGTCGCGGTAGGCGGCGCTCGCCCGGCACCAGGCACAGCGGACGGTGCCGTCCTCGTCGAACAAGCCCTTGCGCGTGCTCATGCCGCCGCCAGCCGGGTGTTCCCGCCCCTGTTCGTGCGTTCTGCCGCGCCCGAACGATGTTCCAATCGAGAAAACACCTGATCCCGTCCCGTCTCTGCCGCCTGCCGTTACATTCCGGCGCGGCCATTGTCCCGGAGGATCGGCCTGCCCGGCCCTGTCCATGCCCGTCATCGCCGTCGTCAATCGCAAGGGTGGAAGCGGCAAGAGCACGCTTGCCACGCACTTGGCTGCGTACTACGCGAACGCCGGCGTGCCGGTGATGCTCGGCGACGTCGACCGCCAGCAATCGACGCAATCGTGGCTGCGCACGCGCAGCCTCCGCGAGCTGCCGCGCAGTGCCCCGATCGTCGGCTGGGCGGTCGACCCGAAGCGGGTGCTGCGGCCGCCGGCCGGCGTCACCCACGTCGTGCTCGACACGCCGGGTGGCCTGCGTGGCTTCGATCTGGCGCGCGTCGTCGCCTTCGCCGACGTCATCCTGATGCCGGTCTGCAATTCGATCTTCGACCGCGAATCGGCGGCCGAGTGCTTCGCCGAAATGATCACCTTGCCGCGCGTCGCCGGCGGTCGTTGCAAAGTCGCTGCCGTCGGCATGCGGCTCGATGCGCGCACCAGGGGCGCCGAAGTGCTCGAGAGCTGGGCGAGCGGCATCAAGCTGCCCTTCATCGGCGTCATCCGCGAGGCCCAGGCGTACGTCCGCTGCGTCGAGCAGGGCCTCACGGTGTTCGATCTCGCCGATGCGCAGGCGCAGGTCGACGTTGCCCAGTGGAAGCCGATCGTGGCCTGGCTCGAGCCGGTGCTGCGCGCGGTGTGGCGGCCCGAGCTGCGCGGCAATCCGAGCGTCGTGCGGCGCACTTTCGCCGCCGTCGACATCGCGTTGGTGGACGACGAGAACGATCGCGCCATGACGATTGCCGAAGGCGACGAGAGGGCCGTCGTGCCGCGTGATGACGCTGCCGTGGCACGCGCCGACGCGCAACCGCCGGCCGAACGGCCGCGTTCGTCCGCTGGCGAGCCGGCGCGTCCTGCGCAAGTTCGTCTCGGTGGCTTGCTCAGCTGGCTGACGACGCCGCGCTTCCTGCACCGCAATTCCTGAGCGCCCAAGCGCGAGCGTGCGAGGGCCGCCGCGGCCGCCGGCGGGCATGATCGAGAATGCGCCGGCCGCGCATCCGCGCGTCCTCGCCCACCGCCCATGCTGACCCTGCTCTTCGACGGCGTCGCTTACGGCATGCTGCTGTTCATCCTCGCCGTCGGTCTGGCGGTGACGCTCGGGCTGATGAACTTCATCAACCTCGCGCACGGCGCGTTCGCGATGGCGGGAGGCTACGTCACGGTGCTGCTGATGAACCGCGTCGGCGTGCCGTTCCTCGTCTGCCTGCCGATCGCGTTCGCCGCCACCGCACTGCTCGGCGCAGTCCTCGAGCGAACGCTCTATCGGCCGATGTACGCGCGGCCGCACCTCGATCAGGTGCTGTTCTCGATCGGGCTGGTGTTCATGGCCGTCACCGCGGTCGACTACGTCGTGGGGTCGATGCAGCAGAACATCCAGCTGCCCCAGTGGCTGCTCGGTCGCCTGCCGATCGAGGCGGTCGGGATCGGCAAGTACCGGCTCTTCATCATCGTCACCTGCGCGCTGCTGACGGTCGTGCTGCAGTGGATCCTGTCGCGGACGCGCTTCGGCAGCCGGCTGCGGGCCTCGGTCGACGATCCGCGGGTCGCCGGCGGCCTCGGCCTCGACGTCAATCGCAT
>DASXIP010000435.1:0-3679 GCA_036497875.1 Caldimonas sp. | reverse complement strand
AAGATTCTTGGTTGATGCGCTCGTCGTCCGTGTCGCGCTGGAACATCGAAGCTAGCCGAGGAGTTTTGGGACACGATTGGGACACCATGTCCAGAAAAGAGAAGGGGGTTAGTCGGCAATCACCGGCTAACCCCCGTCATTGTTGGCTCCCCGACCTGGGCTCGAACCAGGGACCTACGGATTAACAGTCCGGCGCTCTACCAACTGAGCTATCGAGGAACAACCACAAATTATAGCGGCGCGCCCTCGCCGCATCGGTCAGAGGTCGACCTGCAGCGAGACGCGCAGGGTGCGCGGCTCGAGGGGAAAGAGGTAGGCGTGCGAGAACTGGTACGGGCTCTCGCGCCAGGCTCGGCGGTCGAAGACGTTGTCGATGCCGGCGCGCAGTGTCCAGGTACCGACCGAGCCGAGCTTGGCCTCGTAGCGCGCGCCGAGATCGAACTTCGTCACGCTGGGGATGCTGATGCTGTTGTCGGGCAGCACCTCGCGGTCGCTCTCGTAGCTGCCGGCGGCGAGCAGGCTGAGGCCGCTGATCGCCGGGGGACGATAGTCGGCCTCGACTCGCGCCGTGAACGCCGGCACGTTGGTCGGTCGCTTGCCGTCCTGGGTCGGATCTTCGGGATTCGCGATGCGCGCGTGCAGCCATTGCGCTCCGGCGCGAGCGCCCCAGGCACCCGCGTGCCAGCCGACGCTGCCTTCGGCGCCGCGGTGGCGCTGGTCGCCGACCAGCCCGCGTGTGCACGGCAGCGGCCCGCAGGTTCCGATGTCGCCGAACAGCGGTCGCCGGATGTCGAACGCCGCCACGGCCCATTCGACCATCCCGGTGGCGCCTTTGGTGCCGATCTCCCACTGCTCGCTCTTCGCCGTCGGCAGCGCCTGCCCGGCGTTGAGGTAGCGCGGTACCGGTGGGACCGCCGATGCGTCGAGGGGAACGTTCGGCGCAACGTCGCTCTCGACGCCTTGGCCCCAGCTCACGTAGACGAGCTGGGTGCCGCCGAGCGCCTGCGTGAGGGCGAGGAACGGCGTCGTCAACGACTGCCGAAACGACGTCCCCGCGGAACCGTCGGTCGGCGTCGCGCTGCGCGCCAGCTGCGTGTGGCGCGCGCCGAGCCAGGCCGTCGTGCCGTGGCCGAAGTCGATCGCATCGCGCAGCGAGAGTTCGGTCGAGCTCTCGTCGCGGTTCGTCTGCGGTGACGTCGCATCGGGCGCGGGCGGCACGACGAGCGTGCCTTCGACGTTGCCGGTGCCGGCAAAGTTGAAGGCGTCGGGCTGGAACCGGTTGTGGACGAGCGTTCGCTGCACGCCGGCGCTGATCGCATGCGCGAGTGCCCCGGTCGTGGCGGCGCCGTGCAGCGAGACGTCGAGCGTGCTGCTGTGGCGGCGCTCGTTCTCGCTGCGGTAGTCGTAGAGGTCGAAGTTGCCGTTCGCGCAGAAGCGGTCGAAGTACGTCGTGCCGCCCGGGCCGGCGCTGTCGCTGCCGCAGCCGAACGGGAACGCGATCCGGTCGTCGGTGCGCAGCCGCTGCGCGAGCCCATGGACGACGAGCCGCCAGCGCTCGCCGAGTAGCTGCGTGAGGCGCAGCGATGCCGTCGTCGCGTCGAATACCACCGGCAGCGACCACGGCTGGTTGTTGAGATTGAGCCGCGGGTCGGGAACGGCAGGAACGCTCTCGCCGAGCAGGCTGAAGCCGGGAACGCTCGGCTGCGATCGATGGCTCTGCTCGACTTCGGCCTCGACCAGCGTTGCTGGCGTCGCCCGCCAATCGCCCGCGAGCGCGACGATGTTGCGGTTGCCACTTGCGTCGCGGACGATCGGATCAATGTGCTCGGCGCCGGCGTTGAGGCGGACGCCGAACGCGTTGTCGGTGCCGAAGCGCTGGCTGAGGTCGACCGCTGCGGCGACGCTGCCGCGCTCGCGCCACGCGAGCGTCGCCGAGCGCAGCGGCGTGTCGAGCGGGCGCTTGACGACAAGGTCGACGAGGCCGCCCGGCGCGCTCGTTCCCGCCTGCAGCCCGCTCAGCCCCTTCAGGATGTCGACGCGCGCCTTGTTCTCGAGCGGGATCGACGTCTCGGCGTTGATCGGCAAACCGTCGCGGCGGAAGTTGAAGCGGTTGTCGATGACGAAGCCGCGGACGGTGAAGTAGTCGATGTAGCCCTCGGCGTCGTAGGCGGAGGTCACCGACGGGTCGAAGCGCGCGAGGTCGGAGAGGCGGCGCGTGCCGGCGTCGCGCATCTGCTCGACATCGACGGTCGTCGCCTGCAACGGCGCGCGGCCGAGCGGTACGTCGCCCCAGCCGGCGACGCTCGCCGGCACCGGAGCCTTGCCGGTGATCGTCACCGGCGCGAGCGCTGCGTCCTGCGCGAACGCCGACACGAGCGGCGAGAAGAGAAGAGCGCCGACCGCCGCGCGTGCAATCACGCCACGGTGCGCTGCCAACGTCGTTGTCCAGGCCATCGTCGTTCCGATGGCAGAGCTCTGGGCCGGGGAGTCGCCGGTGTTGGCCGGCTCGGCTTGCTTCCCTGCGCGAGGATTACCTCAGTCAGGTTCAAAGGGACTGTCTCAGTCGAAGCGGCGGCGATCAGGTCGCCTCCGCTCCAACACCCCTAGCGAACGCGCCGCAGCAAGTGCCGCAGCGCGCGACGATTATGGCAGCGTCGGCGCGACCCCGAGCAGCCTGTGCAGCTTGGTGCTCGTCGTCGTGTACTGCAGCGGCTGCGCACGGTCCGGGTAGATGCGCTCGCCGATCGCGAACGCCGCCAGCGTCGCTTCGTGGAAGCCGCAGACGATGAGCTTCTGCTTGCCCGGATAGGTGTTGACGTCGCCGACTGCGAAGATTCCCGGCGTTGACGTTTCGAAGCGCTGCGTGTCGACGACCAGCTGCTTCTTCTCGAGCGCAAGGCCCCACTCGGCGATCGGCCCGAGTTTCGGGCTCCAGCCGAGCAGGACGAAGAGCGCGTCGAGCGGCACCGTGCGCGTCGTGCCGTCGCCGCAGAGGATGACGAGCCCGCGGAGGGCGCCGCCGTCGTCGACGACTGCTTCCGGCTGGCCGGCGACGAACTCGACCCGCCCCGACGCGCGCAGCTCGTGCAAACGCTGCAGCGCCGCTTCGCCGGCGTCGAGATCGTCGCGGCGATGGATCAGGGTGACGCTCGCCGGCGCCGATGCGCCGGCGTCGGCGGCTTCGACCGCGGCACCGACCGCGCTCTCGCCGCCGCCGACGATGACGACGCGGCGGCCGGCCTGGGTGTGCAGCGACGCCGCATCCTCGAACAGTGCAATGCCGCGATGGCGATCGAGACCTTCGACCTTCAGCCGGCGCGCCTGGAACGCGCCGACGCCGCCGGCGACGACGACGGCCTTGGCGACGAAGCGCGTGCCGGCCGAGGTGGCGACGTCGAAGCGGCCGTCGTCGCGGGCGGCGAGCGCGCTGACCTGCTGCTCGAGGTGAACTCCGGCACCGAACGGCTCGATCTGGCGCAGCAGCCGCTCGGTCAGCCCACGGCCGGTGCAGACCGGCAGCGCCGGGATGTCGTAGATAGGTTTGTCGGCGTAGAGCTCGAAGCATTGGCCGCCGGCGTGCGGCAGCGCGTCGACGACGTGCGCGCGAACCTCCTGCAGGCCGAGCTCGAAGACCTGGAACAGGCCGACCGGACCGGCGCCGACGACGACGGCATCGGTC
>DASXIP010000434.1:0-1845 GCA_036497875.1 Caldimonas sp. | reverse complement strand
TCGGCGAGCTCGGCGAACGCGGTGAAGCCGCGCAGGTCGCAGAACACCACGGTCACTTCGCGCCGATGGCTGCGCATCGGATCGTCGGCGCCGCCGCTGAGGATCGCCTGCGCCAGCTGCGGCGAGAAGAAGCGCCGCAGCCGGCCGACGCGCTCGAGCTCGGCCACCTGCTCGGCGACCCGGGTCTCGAGCGAGGCATTCCAGCGCGCCAGCTCCGCGGTCAGCTCCTGCGCGCGGTCGTGCAGCTCCTTGATGCGCAGCATCGATCGCACACGGGCCAGCAGCGCGCCGTGGTCGATCGGCTTGGTGAGGTATTCGTCGCCGCCGGCTTCGAGCCCGGCGATCACGTCCTTGCTTTCGCTCAGGGCGGTGACGAGGATGATCGGCGTGAACGGAAAGTCCGGATCGGCGCGCAGGCGCTTACAGACCTCGATGCCGTCGAGCTTGGGCATCATGACGTCGAGGAGGATCAGATCCGGCGTCGCCTCGCGCGCCGCGACCAACGCTTCCTCGCCGTCGGCGGCAGTCACGATGGCGTAGCCGGCGCTCGCCAGCCGCGTCTGCAGGATCTTGATGTTCGTCGGGTTGTCGTCGACGACGAGGATGCGCGGCGGCGTTCTCAAGCAGGTCCTCCAGGGCGTGGCTGACGCCCGGTCGATCGATGTCAGCGGTGTAGTATCCGACGAACAACATCGGGCGGAGCATCACATCAAGCTGGAGCAGCTCGCCGCATCCGTGCTCGCCCGGTCGCCGCTCGATGCCCTCGTGCGCTGGGTCGCAGGCGTCCGGGCATCCCTTCATACCAAGCTGATGACCGCGTTCGGGGTCGTCACCGTGCTCTTCGTCGCGATGGCCGCGTTCGGCGTGCACACCGTCCTGAAGACGACCGAGCAGGGTCGGCTGCTCGACGAGGCGCACCAGCGCGTCGACTGGTCGCAGCAGGTCGAGCAGGCTCTCGCCCGCCAGATGCAGTACTCGGTGCTGGCGCTGCTGTCGCAGGACGAAGCGGCGATCGCCAGGATCCTGCGCGAGAACAACCGCTTCAACGAGCTGCTCGCCAGGCTCGACGTCGATGAGGTGGCCGAGCAGCATGGCCTCGTCGAGCAGGTCCGCGCGTCGCAGGACGAGGCGATGGGAGTGGTGGCCGACATCGCCAACGCCATCCGCGATCGCACGCTCGGCAACGTCACCCGCGAGCTGCTTGGCCACCAGGAGCGCATCGACGTCGAGATCGGCGCCCGGGTCGACCGGCTGGTCGACGCCGAGCGGCGCAGGATGGGAGCGCTCCGCGACAACATCGCGAGCGCCAATCGCGAGCTGCTCGTGACGACGGCCATCCTGTCGGTCTCGGCGGTCGCGCTCGCCTGGTTGTGCGGCTTCGTGATCTCGTGGTCGGTCATCCTGCCGGTACGCGAGGCGCAGGGTTTTCTCGACCACGTCGCGACGGGCGCCTTCGATCGCCGCGTCGAGCTGCCCAACCGCGACGAGTTCGGAGGGCTTGCCGAGCGGATGAACCGGATGAGCCAGGAGCTTCAGCGGCTCGACCGCATGAAGGTCGAGGCCGCCTCGGAGCTGGCGCAGCTGAACAGCCGCCTCGAGCTTGCGAGCCAGGCGAAGTCCGAGTTCCTCTCCAACATGAGCCATGAGCTGCGCACGCCGCTCAATGCGATCCTCGGCTTCACGGAGATGATCAGCGATGGCCTCTACGGCAACCTGCCCGAGGAGCTGAAGGACCCGCTCAACGACGTCCAGGTCAATGGCCGCCATCTGCTCAAGCTCATCAACGAGGTGCTCGACCTTTCCAAGATCGAGGCCGGCCGGATGGAGCTCGCGCTCGACGACTAC
>DASXIP010000433.1:0-5225 GCA_036497875.1 Caldimonas sp. | reverse complement strand
TTCCTAAATTGTGCGGGGTCGCGCTCGGTTCCTGGGCGGCGATTAGCGGCCGAGGCCGTGTGAAAACACGTTGCTCGACGGACTTTGTGAAAGATCGACCTCTCAGATCGACCCAGGATCGATTTTCTCGGCCTTGCTAATCGTGGAAGGACCCCGGAAATTGCTGCACGGCTGAGTTTTCACACGGCCTCGGCCACTTCCGGTCAGTCGCGCGAGTCCGCAATGAGGTAGACGGATTCAAGAAGGAGGCGGCATGCGGACTATCTATCCTCTCAACAATCGTCGCCGGACCGTTCGCCTATCAAGGCTCGGTCTCGGCCAGGAGCTGCCGTTCACCTACGTCGGGTTCAGGGCCACGCCCGCGTCATCGGCACTCCGTTGTCCGGGAAGCAGAGTCGTCCATCCGCTGCGTTGCAGATCAACCGGCTTGCGCGTCGCTGAAGGCTAGCAGCCGTTCGGACAACTCTGACGGGCGGCTCAGCGCCAGGAGATGGCCACCGGGCATCTCCTCGGCGAGGATTCCGAGTCGCTCGCGTGCGACGCGCTTCTGGAACTCGAGCGGGAAGAACCGATCGTCGCGACCGACGAGGATGCGAAGGGGAACGGACGGCCAGCGCGCAAAGTCGCACTTGGATTCGAAGACCGCAGTTGACTGACGTGGCTCGCCGCGTGCCCAAGCCTCGTCGATCACGGGCTGCGGCACGTCTTGGAAGAACTCGATGAGCGGGTCGAAGGGGGCGTCAGCTGCGCGGCCGTCCCGAAGGTTCTGCTCGCGTTTGGCTTTGCGGTGGGCCGTGGCCTGCCACCACTCGCCTGGGGTCTCGCCAGGCCTCGGGATCATGGCGTTGACCATCACCAGGAGCGAGATGTCGAGCTGTTCGCACACCAGCGGCGCGGTGAAGCCCCCGAGCGAGTGCGCAACAAGCACGAGCCGCGGCGATTTCCGCTCGCGGACCGCGCGCACGACGGCCTCGGCGTATTGCGGCAAACCGGCAGAGTCGTCGGTCGCCGGAAGCTCGACAGCAATCGCTTCGTGGCCCCGGCGCCGCAGCTCCGGCGCGACGAGATGCCAGTACCACGCGCTGCCACCCGCGCCGGGGACCAGGACGAATATCACGCGTTGCACGGTGCAGCCTTGCGTTGCGGCGTCATCGGTCTCTCGCGCAAGGCGCCGTGTCCATGGTTGCAGGTTGCGAGCGCTCCCCGGCGGCGCCGCCGTCGACCTGCAACTCCCGCACCGGCCGCACCTCGATCGAGCCGTGTCGCGCCGGCGGGATCTTCGCTGCGAGCTGGATGGCGTCGTTGAGGTCGCGCGCGTCGACGAGGTAGAAGCCGGCAAGCATCTCGCGCGTCTCGGCGAACGGTCCGTCGTAGAGCGTCACCTCGCCGCCCCGGACGCGCACCGTCGTCGCCGTGTGGGTCGGGTGCAGCGGCTCGGCGGCGAGCAGCCGCCGCCCGTCGACGAGCTGCTGCACGTAATCGGCGCAGTCGACGTCGCTGCACGCCGACCAGTGCTCGGCGTCGAGATAAACGAGGCAGAGGTACTTCACGGCGTTGCTCCCATCGCGGCGCGAGCGCTCACTGGAACGCGATCGGCTCGCCGTTGACGGCCCACGCGATGCCGAAGCGGTCGGTGACCATGCCGAACGTCTTCGCCCAGAAGGTCGGCGCCAGCGGCATCGTCACTTGGCCGCCTTGCGCGAGCGCGTGGAACGCGCTCTGCGCCTGATCGACCGTGTCGTACTGGAGCGCGAGCATCACCCCCTTGACGCCCTGGTACGGCATTCCGGGCGGCGTGTCGCCGGCGAAGAGCATCGCGCCGCCCGGCAGCACGAGGCGCGCGTGCATGACGCCGTCGCCGCTCGGCCTGGCGCCGCTTTCGCAGCCTTCGGCCGCAGCCGGAATCTTCGGCATGTCGGCGTAGCTCATCATCGTTTCAATCCTGGCGCCGAGCGCCTGTTCGTAGAAGCGGAAGGCCTCGCGCGTCTTGCCTTCGAACGAGAGGTACGGGGTGAGGGTGGTCGACATCGTCGGTGGCTCCTGATGGTTGCGGTCGTGCCGGGGTGCCGGCTCTCGGTAGTCGAACGGCATCGACGGCGTTCGACAGCCCGCGCGAAATTCTTTCGGAGATCAGGCGGCGAGCTCGGCGAGGCGGCGCTCGAGCACGCGGCGTTCGGGCTTCTGGCGCGCGAGCGCGATCGCCGCGCGGTAGTGCGCTGCGGCGTCGCGCAACCGTCCGGCGCGGCGGCAGAGCTCGGCGGCAACGGCCGGCGCCGCGTGGTAGCCGGGCAGCGCGGCGAGCAGCGGCTCGACGAGCGCGAGCCCGGCGTCGGGCCCGTCGCGCATCGCGACCGCGACGGCGCGGTTGAGCGCAATCACCGGGCTCGGCTCGACGCGAAGCAGCGCGTTGTACAGGCCGACGATCTGCGGCCAGTCGGTCGCGTCGGTGCTCGGCGCTTCGGCGTGCACGGCGGCGATCGCCGCCTGCAGTGCGTACGCACCGAAGCCCGGCCGCGACAGCGCCTCCTGCGCGAGCGCCGACCCCTTGGCGATCGCGGCGCGGTCCCAGCGCGAACGGTCCTGCTCGTCGAGCGGGACGAGCTCGCCGTCGGCGCTCGAGCGCGCGTCGCGGCGCGCGTCGTGCAGCAGCAGCAACGCGAGCAGGCCGGTCACCTCGGGCTCCTCCGGCAGGAGCGCGTGAAGCAGGCGAGCGAGGCGAATCGCCTCGCCCGCGAGCCCGGCGGCGTGCGCCGCGTGCCCTTCGGTGAAGACGAGATAGACGACGCGCAGCACGCTCGCGAGCCGCGCGGGGCGTTCCGACGGCCCGGGCACCTCGTAGGGTATGCGCGCCGCGGCGATCTTCGCCTTCGCGCGGACGATGCGCTGCGCGAGTGTCGGCGTCGCGACGAGGAACGCGCCGGCGATCGCCTCGGTCGTGAGCCCGCAGACCTCGCGCAGCGTGAGCGCGATGCGCGCTTCTTCCGAGAGGCTCGGGTGGCAGCACGTGAAGACGAGGCGCAAGCGGTCGTCCTCGATCGCGTCGCGTGCGTCGAGCCGTTCCTCCCACCCCGGCGCCGGGTCGGCGACGTTCTCGACGTGCTCGGCGGCGTCGTCGAGCGCGACGAAGCGGCGGTCGCGGCGCATGCGGTCGATCGCGCGAAAGCGCCCGGCCGAGACGAGCCACGCGACCGGGTTTGCCGGAACGCCCTCGAGCGGCCAGCGCTCCGACGCCGCGACGAACGCGTCGTGCAGCGCGTCTTCGGCGAGATCGAAGCTGCCGAGCAGCCGCACGAGCGTCGAGAAGACGCGGCGGCTGTCCTGGCGGTAGATCGCGTCAACCATGTTGTCCATCGCCACCGAGCGTAAACCAAGCCGCGCTCGACATTCATCGCGCGTGGGCGATCCTCGCGGCCCCTCAGGCGGAACCATTCGTTCTGGGGTCGAGTCCGAACTTCACGCCTCGTTGGCTCATCCCATGCGGCGGACCGGCAACCGAACTGCCGGACTCACGGTACCGGGCCAATACCGGTCGATCTCGAACGTCTGCTCGCGGGCAGACCGACCTACACCGCTCTTCGACGCGCAACAACTTTCGTTCTCTCTCGGATCGTCAGCCTCGAATTGGGCGCCGCATGGCAATTCGTGGTTGCCACATGACATCCGAGCCCGCGCCTTAATCCAGCGCAACCGCTGCGCGTCGCAGGCGGATCGGAGGATGCGGGCACTGCACTGCATCGCCCCAGTTGATCCATGATGTGTGCATGGGCAGTCGCAGAATGCTGCTGAAGTACGGTGCCGGCGCACTGCTGGCGGGCGCCGGTGCGCTTGCTTGGCGCGCCTGGGACCAAGGCGTTTTCAGCACCGGCGAGGGCGCGGCGTATGCGCCGTGGGAGCACTGGAACGACGGCGCGGCCGACGCACCGCAGCGGCTATTGGCCGCGGCGATCCTCGCCGCCAGTCCGCACAACACGCAGCCATGGCGCTTTCGCATCGGCCCGGATCTCGTCGACCTGTTCGCAGACCGCGCACGCAACATCGGCAGCATTGACCCGTTCCTGCGCGAGATGCACATGGGCCTCGGCTGCGCGCTGGAGAACCTGCTGCTGGCAGCGGTTGCGTCGGGCTGGCGGCCGCGGCTTGCGCTGCTGCCCGATCCCGTCAACAGGAGCCATGTGGCGCGCGTCGAGCTTGCGCACGGCGATGCGCGCACCTCGCCGCTCCATGCGGCCATTGGGCAGCGCCACACGAATCGCGGGCCGTACACCGCGCGGCCGCTGGAGTCCTCGGTGTTCGCGGAGCTCGAGGCGCTGGGCGCCGAGCTGACGCAGCTCGCGGTGCGCTGGTTCGCGACCGAAGCGCAGCGGCGCGAGATCGGTGCACACATTGTCGACGCGACCGCGGCGATCGTTGCCGACGAGGAACAGTCGCGCGATAGCGGCGCGTGGCTGCGCGGTTCGTGGCAGGAAGTCCAGGCGCGGCGCGACGGGCTGACGATCGACGCGCAGGCGCTCCCGGGCTGGCTGCGCGTGGCGGGCAAGATCCTGCTCCCGGTCAGCGTCGAACGGGCCGACCGCATGTGGCTGGACGCCACTCGCGAGGTCCAAGTGAGCACGGCGGCTGCCTTCGGCTTGCTGCTCGCGCGCGATGCGGGCGATGATGCGCAGCGTCTGCAGGGCGGTCGCCTGTGGCAGCGCATGCATCTGTGGGCTCAGACGCGCGGTCTTGCGATGCAGCCGCTGAACCAGCTGCCCGAGCGTGCCGACCGGGAGCGAAGCGCAGCGCTCGCATCGCGCTTCACGAGCGTGTTGCGCTCACTGGTTGGGCGAGACGACTGGCAGGTGCTGATGCCGTTCCGCCTGGGTTACCCGACGATGCCGGCGCTACGCAGCCCGCGCCGTGCGGTGGACCAGGTGCTGTTGGCTTGAGGTTGTTCGTCTTGTCGGCTCGCGCACCGATGATTCGGCCCTTCCCGGGCAAGGTCAATCTCCCCTTCCTACAGTCGACCGCTGCACCCGTCCTTGCCGCAGCAGAAAGGTCATGTCATGAAGCTCCTGCTCGTTGGTGCCACGGGCACCATTGGTCAAGCGGTGGCCGCTGCGCTTTCGCAACGCCACGAGGTTGTCCCCGTCAGTCGTAACACGCCGCTCTTGCGAGTGGACATCTCCTCGCCGGAATCGATCCGTTCGCTGTTCGCGCAGGCGGGCCCGCTGGACGGCGTCGTCTGC
>DASXIP010000432.1:0-4076 GCA_036497875.1 Caldimonas sp. | reverse complement strand
GGCGCAGCGCACGAAGTCGAGCGCCGACTCGCAGGAGGCGGTGCGCTGGTACCGCGAATACCTGGCGTCGTTTCCGAACGATCCGAAGGCGGCCGAGAGCAACTTCCTGCTCGCCGAATTGCTGTTCGAGGACAGCCGCTTTGCCGAGGCCGCCGTCTAGTACGAGAAGGTGGCGTACGGCCACCCGGGCTTTGCCAAGGGAGCCGAGGCCGGCTACGGTGCTCTGCTCAGCTACGCGCAGCTGCTGAAGAAGGCGGCGCCGGCCGACCAGCCGGGGCTGCAGCGTGCGACCGTCGCGAGCGCGTTGAAGTTCGCACAGGCGTTCCCGAACGACAGCCGCAACGGCCTCGTCCTCACCGACGCCGCCGAAAAGCTCTACACGCTGAAGGACGCCGAGCAGGCGGCGCTCGTCGCGGAGCGCGTCGTCGAGCTGAAGCCGCCCGCGGCCGATGCGCAGCGGCGCGTCGCCTGGACCGTGATCGCGTACTCGTCGTTCGACCGCGGCGCGTTCGCGGTCGCCGAGAAGGCGTTCGCCGAGGCGATCAAGCTGACGCCGGAGAAAGATCCGGCGCGCACCGACCTCGTCGAGCGCCAGGCGGCGGCGATCTACAAGCAGGCCGAGGTTGCGCGGGCGAGCGGCAAGCAGAAGGAAGCGGCGGCGAGCTTTGCCCGCGTCGGCACGGTCGCGCCGGCAGGCTCGGCGGTGCGTGCGAACGCGCAGTACGACTCCGCTGCGGCGCTGATCGCGATCAAGGACTGGGACGGCGCGATCAAGACGCTCGAGGACTTCCGCCAGCGCTTCCCAAACCACGCGCTGCAGCCCGAGGTGAGCAAGAAGCTCGCCGTCGCGTACTTCGAGAAGGGCCAATGGGCGAACGCGGCGGCCGAGTACGAGCGCCTCGCGATCGCCAGCAAGGACCCGAAGCTCGCCCGCGACACGCTCTGGCAGGCCGCCGAGCTGTACGAGAAGGCGAACGCCAAGCCGCAGGCCGCCAAGGCGTACGAGCGCTTCCTGGCGCTCAACCCGCCGTCGCTCGAGTCGGCAGTCGAGGTGCGCTGGCGTCTCGCGCAGATCGCGAAAGACACCGGCAACGCGGGCCGCGAAGCGGCGCTGATGCGCGAGATCTTCGCCGCCGACCAGGCCGGAGCGGGCGGTCGCACCGACCGCACGCGCTACCTCGGCGCGACCGCGGCGCTGGCGATGGCCGAGCCGGTCGCCGCCGAGTTCCGCAGGATCGATCTCGTCGAGCCGCTGCAGGTCAAGCTCAAGCTCAAGAAGCAGAAGATGGAGGAGGCGCTGAAGGCGTATTCGGTCGCCGCCGAGTACGGCGTCGCCGACGTCACGACGGCCGCGACGTACCGCATCGCCTCCGTCTACCGTGACTTCGGCAAGGCGCTGATGGCCTCCGAGCGGCCGAAGAAGCTCAGCAAGCCCGAGCTCGAGCAATACAACGTGATGCTCGAGGAGCAGGCGTTCCCGTTCGAGGAGAAGGCGACCGAGCTGCACGAGCTGAACGCCCATCGCGCCGCGACGGGTGTCTACGACAAGTGGGTCCAGAGCAGCTTCGACGCCTTGCGCGAGCTGCGGCCGGTGCGCTACGGCAAGACCGAGATCAGCGAAGGGGTCGTCGATGCGATCCGCTAGCCTCTTCTGGCGCCTCGGCGCGGCGGCGCTCCTGCTCGGCGCGGGAGGATGCTCGACCATCGGCGATGGCATGAGCACCGGGCGCGGCGCCGTCACGTCCGGCAGCTCGGGCACGACGGCGAGCGCCACGGCGGCGCCGGCCCGGCCAGCCCCACCGGTCTATGCCACACCGGTCAACCCGGCGACGCAGCGTGCCTTCGACGACGCCAGCCGCGCCCTTCGCAGCGGCCGCGTCGACGAGGCGGAGCGCGCCTACCGCGCGCTCGCCCAGGCCAATCCCGAGCTCGGCGGACCGCACGCCAACCTGGGCGTCATCTATCGCCAGGCCGGCAAGATGAAGGAATCGGTGGCCGAGCTCGAACAAGCGGTCAAGCTCAGCCCGCAACAGCCGATCTACCTGAACCAGCTCGGCATCGCCTATCGGCAGCAGGGCCAGTTCGCGAAGGCGCGCGACGCCTATCAGCGCGCCATCGCTCTCGATCCGGGGTACGCGGCGGCGGTGCTGAACCTCGGCATCCTGTATGACTTGTATCTAGGTGACACGCAGCGCGCGCTGGAGCAGTACGCGCGCTATCTTTCCCTGGTCCCGAACGGTGACGCGACCGTCACCAAGTGGGTCGCCGACCTCAAGAACCGCAAGCCCGGGCCGATCACGGTCAGTCGTCAGGAGAAGCCATGAACGTCACTCGCACCCTCGTGGCCGGCGTGGTCGCCGGCGTCGTCGCGCTGGCGCTCGTCCCGGCGTCGGCGCAGAGCAGGAAGCCGGTGCCGGCAAAGGAGCCCGAGCCTGCCGTGCCGGCGCCCGACCGCGCCGACCTCGATCGCAGCCAGATCATCGGCAACCGCGAGCTGCCCAAGGTCACCTACATCGTGCCGTGGAAAAAGCCCGGTGCCGGCGACCTCACCGGCCGTCCGCTCGTCAGCGTGCTCGACGAGGCGCTCGCGCCGGTCGACCGCGAAGTCTTTCGCCGCCAGGTCCGCTACGACGCACAGGCCGTCGCGCAGACCCCGCCGGCGGCGCCCGCGGCGCCAGCGCCCGCCAAGTGACCGTCTTTCACCTCTAGAGGTTTTCAGAACTTTCATCGGAGTCAGCCATGGATCCCCTCAGCACCGTCATCAAGTTCTTCCAGGACTGCGGCTTGTTCATCTACCCGAGCGCGCTGATCATGGCGCTCGGCGTCACGATCGCAGTCGAGCGCTTCATCTTCCTGACCAAGGCGCGGACCGAGAACCGCAAGGTCTGGGCGCACATCCTGCCGCTCCTGCAGAAGGGCCAGCTGCGCGACGTCCAGAGCGTCGCCGCCCAGTCCGACGCCGCGGTCGGCAAGATCGTCAGCTACGGCCTGACGCGGATGCAGAGCCCGGGCCGGCGCGAAGACTTCGACGCCGCGATGGAAGAAGGGATGATGGAGATCGTGCCGCGGCTCGAGAAGCGCACGCACTACATCGCCACCTTCGCCAACGTCATCACGCTGGTCGGCCTGCTCGGCACCATCATCGGCCTGATCAAGGGCTTCACGGCGGTCGCCCAGGTCAACCCGGCCGAGAAGGCCGAGATGCTGTCGGCGTCGATCTCGATCGCGATGAACAACACCGCGTTCGCGCTCATGGTCGCGATCCCGTTCCTGCTCATCCACTCGTTCCTGCAGGCGAAGACGAGCGAGATCGTCGACGGCCTCGAGGCCGCCAAGATGAGCTTCCTGAACCTGGTGCAGCGTCTCAAGCTCGAGCACGCCGCGGCGAAGGGCAGCTGAGCGAGGCGCCGCCCCGCCCACACCCCTCCGGAGACCCGACATGCCCGCTCGTCGCCTGAAAAAGACGCCGGCTCACCTCGAGATCACCGCGTTCATCAACCTGATCGTGGTGCTGGTGCCGTTCCTGCTGTCGGTCGCCGTGTTCACTCACCTGGCGGTGATCGACCTCACGTTGCCGGCGCAGTCGAACGAGCAGATCCAGAAGCTCGACCCGGACAAGCCGCTGAAGCTCGAGATCATCATTCGTGCGAAGTACGTCGAGGTCAACGACAAGCACGGCGGCAGGCTGATCGACCCGCCGATCCCGAACCTGCCCACCGGCCCGGACACCAAGACGCTGTCGGCGACGATCCAGATGATCAAGCTGAAGTTTCCGCAGCACGACGACGCGTCGATCCTCGCCGAGGACCAGGTGCCGTACGACTCGCTGGTGCAGGTGATGGACGCCGTGCGCGCCGGGCATCAGGTGCAGGGGACGAAGATCGTCGTCACCGACTACTTCCCCAACATCTCGGTCGGCGACGCGCCGGTCATCAAGCAGTAGGGCGCCATGAAGCCGATGACCCCGCTGCAACGCCGCAACGAGCGGCGCAGCCGCAACCACTCGATGGTCGACATGAACCTCGTGTCGCTGATCGACGTCTTCACGATCCTGATCTTCTTCCTGCTCTCGAACA
>DASXIP010000431.1:0-3161 GCA_036497875.1 Caldimonas sp. | reverse complement strand
TCGGCGGTGCTGATGGCGGCGATGATCATCCACGGCATCCAGCCGGGGCCGATGATGATGATCGCGCACCCGCACTTCGTCTACGAGGTCGTCGCGATGACGTCGCTCGCGACGGTGACGATCCTCATCTTCGGCCTCTTTCTGGTCAAACCGCTGCTCGTCATCCTGCGCATCCGGCGCACGGTGCTGATGCCGATCATCTTTCTGCTCTGCACGGTCGGCGCGTTCGCTACCGCCTCGCGCCTGTTCGACGTCTATGCGATGCTCGCGATCGGCATCGGCGCGTTCTTCCTGCGCCGCCGCGGCTACCAGATGGCGCCGTTCGTGCTCGGCCTCGTCCTCGGGCCGCTGCTCGACAAGAGCCTGCGGCGCGGCCTCGTTCTCTCCGACGGCAGCCTGCTGCCGTTCTTCACTCGGCCGATCTCGCTCGCCTTCGCGGTCGTGACGATCTTCGCGATCCTGCTCTACGTGCCGGCGTTCAAGGCCGGCGTCCAGCGAGTCACCGGCGGCGCCGGCGGGTTGCTGCGCTCGGCGCTCGGTCGGACACCGCGCGGCGGCGACGCGAGATGAAGATCTCGCTCTGCAACGAGGTGCTCGCCGGGCTTTCGCTCGAACGCCAGTGCGAGATTGCCGCCGCGCTCGGCTACGACGGCCTCGAAATCGCGCCGTTCACGCTTTCCGATGCGCCGGATCGACTCTCGTCTGCCGAGATCGCGCGCGTGCGGCGCACGGTCGAGTCGTTCGGCCTTGTCGTCACCGGACTGCACTGGCTGCTCGTCGCGCCGCCGGGCCTCTCGGTCACCGATCCCCATCCGCGCATCCGCACGCACACGCTGGAGGTCGTCGGCGCGCTGGTGCGCCTGTGTGCCGAGCTCGGCGGCAGCGTCCTCGTGCATGGCTCGCCGAAGCAGCGCCAGATCGCCCCGGGCGAGAGCCATGCGACGGCGCTCGGCCGGCTGCGCGAGTTCCTCGCCGAGGCAGCGCAGGCCGCTGCCGGGCACGGCGTCACCTACTGCATCGAGCCGCTCGCGCCGGCCGAGACGGCGCTCGTCAACACCGTCGCCGATGCCGCCGAGCTGGTCCGCGCCGTCGGCCAGCCGTCGCTCAGGACGATGATCGACTGCAGCGCTGCCGGCGCGAGCGAAACACAGTCGGTCGCCGATCTCATCGATGCCTGGTTGCCGACCGGGCTGATCGCGCACATCCAGGTCAACGACCCGAACCGGCGCGCGCCCGGCCAGGGCGAGATGCGCTTCGCGCCGATCTTCGCGGCGCTCGCGCGCAACGGCTACGACGGCACGGTCGCGGTCGAGCCGTTCGACTACGTTCCCGACGGCGCCGGCGCCGCCGCGTTCGCCGCCGGCTATCTACGCGGCATCCGCGAGTCGCTCGCCTGAGCGGCCTCGCACAGCGACAAGCGATCCAGGAAGGACTCCATGGCGACTCGACGACTCGGAATCATCATGCACGGCGTCACCGGCCGGATGGGGACGAACCAGCATCTCATCCGGTCGATCTGCGCGATCCGCGAGCAGGGCGGCGTGGTGCTCGCGAACGGCGA
This sequence comes from Caldimonas sp., assembly GCA_036497875.1. GTDB lineage: Bacteria > Pseudomonadota > Gammaproteobacteria > Burkholderiales > Burkholderiaceae_C > Schlegelella_A. The sequence goes on along the minus strand of DASXIP010000431.1, from coordinate 1,600 downwards.
GCGCGTCATGCCCGATCCGCTCCTGATCGGCCGCAACGCCGCCAAGGTCGAAGCGCTCGCGCGCGCGCACGGCATCCACCGCTGGGGAACCGATGTCGACGCCGCGCTTGCCAGCCGCGAGGATGCGATCTTCTTCGACGCCGGCACGACGCAGATGCGGCCGCAGCTGCTCGCGCGCGCGCTCAGCGCGGGCAAGCACGTCTACTGCGAGAAGCCGATCGCAACCAACCTCAACGAGGCAGTCGAGATCGCGCGCACGGCGCAGGCCTCCGGCCTCAAGCACGGCGCAGTGCAGGACAAGCTCTTCCTGCCGGGCCTGCGCAAGCTCGACATGCTGCGCCGCGCCGGCTTCTTCGGCCGCATGCTCGCGCTTCGGCTCGAGTTCGGCTACTGGGTCTTCGAGGGCGACCTGCAGCCGATCCAACGACCGTCTTGGAACTACCGCGCCGAGGACGGCGGCGGCATGATCCTCGACATGATGTGCCACTGGCGCTACGTCCTCGACAACCTGTTCGGCGAGGTGCAGGCGATCTCGTGCCTCGGCGCAACGCACATCCCGACCCGCTGGGACGAGAGTGGCGAGCCCTACACCGCGACGGCCGACGACGCCGCCTACGCGACGGTGCAGCTCAAAGGCTTCAGCGGCGAGCCGATCATCGCGCAGCTCAACATGTCATGGGCGACGCGCGTGCGCCGCGACGACCTCGTCACCTTCCACGTCGACGGCACCGACGGCTCGGCGGTCGCCGGCCTGCACGACTGCCGCGCCCAATCGAAGGTCGCGACGCCGCGACCGGTCTGGAACCCGGACGTCCGGCAGCCGATGAACTTCTTCGATCAGTGGCAGGAGATCCCCGACTCGATGGCCTACGACAACGGCTTCAAGATCCAGTGGGAGCACTTCATCCGCCACGTCGTCGACGACGAGCCGTACCAGTGGACCCTCGGCGAAGGCGCCAAGGGCGTGCAGCTCGTCGAGGCCGCGCTCGCGAGCTGGAAGGAGCGGCGCTGGATCGACGTCGCGCCGCTCGCGATCTAGAAGCAAAGACATGGCTGCCCCGCTCACCCTGAAGCTGCCCGCCGCGAACGGCCGCCTCGAGCCATACACGCTGCGCGTGACTGCATCCTTGGCTGCGGCGACGCCCGCACTGCCCTTCACGCGCATCGGCTATTCGGCGGCGCACGTCGTTGCCGATCCGCTGGCGAGCGTCGATCCCTGGCTCGAGGCCAGGATCGACTGGGACGCGACGATCGCCTATCGCCAGCGCCTCTGGCGTCTCGGCCTCGGCGTCGCCGAGGCGATGGACACCGCGCAGCGCGGCATGGGCCTCGACTGGCCGACGTCGCTCGAGCTCATCGAGCGAAGCCTCGACGCAGCGCGCGACGTTCCGGGCGCGCTCGTCGCCTCCGGCTGCGGCACTGACCACCTCGACCTCACCGCAGCGACCAGCGTCGACGACGTGATCCACGCCTACGAGGAGCAGATGGCGGCGATCGAGAAGCACGGCGGCAGGCTGATCGTGATGGCGAGCCGGGCGCTCGCGCGCATCGCGAAGAGTCCGGCCGACTACGAGCGCGTCTACGACCGCGTCCTGATGCA
>DASXIP010000430.1:0-4276 GCA_036497875.1 Caldimonas sp. | reverse complement strand
AACAGCGAGCCGAGCAGCGGCACGCCCTTGAAGACCGCTTGCAGCGGCTGCTGCACGAAGCGCGACAGGATCGGGCTGAAGACGAGCAGTCCCCACATGCCGTAGACGATCGACGGCACCGCGGCGAGCAATTCGATCGCGGTGCCGAGCGGGCGCTTCAGCCAGAGCGGCGAAAGCTCGGTCAGGAACAGCGCAATGCCGAAGCTCACGGGGACGGCGATGAGAAGCGCGATGAGCGATGTCATCAGCGTCCCGTAGATCATCACCAGGCCGCCGTATCGGTTCTGGACCGGATCCCATTCGCTGGTCCAGAGGAAGGACAGCCCGTAGGCCTGGATCGCCGGCGCCGCGCCGATGACGAGCGAAACGAGGATGCCCGCCAGCAGCGCCAGCGTCAGCCACGCGGCGCCGTGGGCGAGCCCGGAGAAGAGCACGTCCGCCCAGGGCGAGGCGCGCCGGGCAGAGGGCGGGCGGTCGTTCATGTCCGCCCCGACCTTGCCCGCCCCCGGGAGGACCGGCAGAGTGGGAAACGTCGCTGCCATGGGCGACGCCGCGTTCAGTTCCAGGCGATCGCCTTGCCCGAGGGATCCTTGATGTTCGCCGTCCACGACTTGCGCACCAAGGCCTTCACCGCCGGCGGCAGCGGCACGTACTCGAGGTCGTCGGCCATCTTGTCGCCGTTGGCGTAGGCCCAGTCGAAGAACTTGAGTGCATTGGCGACGTTGACAGGTTTCTCGGGTGCCTTGTACACCAGGATGAAGGTCGCGCCGCTGATCGGCCAGGCGTCCTTGCCCGGCTGGTCGGTCAGCACCTGGAAGAAGGTCCTCGCCCAGTCGGCGCCCGCGGCGGCGGCCTTGAAGTTGTCGGCGTCGGGCGGGACGAAGTTGCCGTCCTTGTTGCGAAGGAGCGTATACGTCATCTTGTTCTGCTTCGCATACGCATACTCGACGTAGCCGATCGAGTTCGGCAGCCTCTGGACGAACGCGGCGACGCCTTCGTTGCCCTTGCCGCCGGCGCCGGTCGGCCAGTTGACGGCCGTGCCTTCGCCGACCTTGGCCTTCCAGTCGGCGTTGGTCTTCGAGAGGTAGTTCGTGAAGATGAACGACGTGCCAGAGCCGTCCGCCCGGCGCACCGGCGAGATCGCCTCGTCGGGAAGCGGAACGCCGGGGTTGAGGGCCTTCAGCGCCGCATCGTTCCACTTCGTGATCTTGCCGAGGTAGATGTCGCCGAGGACCTGACCGTCGAGCTTGATCTGGCCCGGCGCGATGCCCTTGATGTTGACGACCGGGACGACGCCGCCGATCACGGTCGGGAACTGCATCAGGCCGTCCTTGGCGAGAGCGTCGTCGGCAAGCGGCATGTCGGAGGCGCCGAAGTCGACCGTCTTGGCGCGGATCTGCTGGATCCCCGCGCCCGAGCCGACCGACTGGTAGTTGAGGCGAGCGCCGGTCGCCTTGTTGTACGCGTCGGCCCACTTGGCATAGATCGGAGCAGGGAACGTCGCGCCGGCGCCGGTGATGTCCTGGGCGTTGGCGATCGGCGCCGCGACGGCGAACGTGGCGAGGAGGAGCGAGCCGGAAAGATGCTTGGTCATGTGCAGCCTTTCTTCGAGTGCTGCCGCCGGAGCGGCGCTTGGATCGCACGCACTCTAGGGAGCGTTTGTGACGCCGACGTGACGCGGGCGACCGCCCATGACCGGCGACGCAGCGCCGTCACATCGTTGTCACGAAAGCGTCACACAGGCCGCGACCCGCCCCGTCACGACCGTGAAGATCGGCCCTCGGCCTGCGACCTCAGCCCAAGGCGGCCGCGAGTTGCTCCGCGCAGCGCTTCGACTGCGCCGCGTCGCGCGCCTCGACCATGACCCGCACCACCGGCTCGGTGCCCGAAGGCCGGATCAGGACCCGGCCGCTCGTGCCGAGCTCGCGGTCGACTTCAGCGCGCCGGTCGGCGAGTGCGCGGCTCGACTGCCAGTCGACCCCGGGCTTGAGGCGGACGTTGATCAGCGTCTGCGGGAACAGGTCGACGCCCTGGAGAAGCTCGGCAAGGCTCCGTCCGGAGCGGACGACGGCCTCGAGCACCATCAATGCACTGACGATGCCGTCGCCGGTCGTGTGGCGGTCGAGCGCGAGCAGGTGGCCCGAGCCTTCGCCGCCGAGCTGCCAGCCGCGCCTGAGCAGCTCCTCGAGAACGTAGCGATCGCCGACCGCGGTCCGGACGAAGTCGATGCCGCGCGCACGCAGCGCCTGCTCGACGCCGAGGTTGGTCATCAGCGTCCCGACCACGCCCGGCACCGCGGCCCCGCGGCCGAGCCGGCTGGTGACGAGCACGTAGAGCAACTCGTCGCCGTTGTAGAGCCGCCCTGCGGCATCGACGACCTGCAGGCGGTCGCCGTCGCCGTCGAGCGCGACGCCGTAATCGGCGCCGTTCTCGCGCACCGCGTCGACGAGCGCCTGTGGCGCGGTCGCGCCGAAGCCGTCGTTGATGTTGAAGCCGTCGGGCTGGCAGCCGATCGAGACGACCTCGGCGCCAAGCTCGTGAAAGACGTCGGGGGCGACGTGGTAACCGGCACCGTGCGCAGCGTCGACGACGATCGCCAGGCCACGCAGCGTCAGCTCGTTGCTGTATGTGCTCTTGCAGAACTCGGTGTAGCGCCCGGTCGCGTCGTCGAGGCGGCGGGCGCGGCCGAGCTCGCTCGAGCCGACCCAGCGCTGCTCACCGGCCAGCGCGGCCTCGACCCTGCGCTCCCATTCATCGTCGAGCTTCGCGCCGTGCGCCGAGAAGAACTTGATGCCGTTGTCGGCGAACGGATTGTGCGAAGCGCTGATGACGACGCCGAGGTCGAGCCTGAGCGCACGCGTCAGGTAGGCGACGCCGGGTGTCGGCAACGGCCCGGTGAGGACAACGTCGACACCGGCCGAAGCGAACCCCGCTTCGAGTGCGGATTCGATCATGTAGCCCGAGATCCGGGTGTCCTTGCCGATCAGCACCGTCGGCCGGCGCCCGTCGCCGCCGCGCAGCACTTCGCCGACGGCGTGGCCGAGACGGAGCATGAAGTCGGGCGTGATCGGCGCAACGCCCACCGTGCCGCGGATGCCGTCGGTGCCAAAATAGGTTCTGCTCATGGGCGCGCGCCGCTGGCCGTCGGAAGGTCGGGGCGATTATCGGCGCCGCGCGGCGTTCCAGACGGCAAGGCCGGCGACCGTCGCGGCGACGTCGTGGACGCGGACGATGCGCGCGCCGCGCTCGACCGCGAGCACGGCGGCGGCGACGCTCGCTGCCTCGACGCGCATCCGCTCTTCGACATTCCGTCCGGCCGCCGCTGTCGCGACTCCGGCCACGCGCGCGAGCGTCGCCTTGCGCGACCAGCCGGCGAGGATTGGAACGCCGAGCGCGAGCAGCTCGCCGTGGCGGGCGAGCAATTCGAGGTTGTGCTCGGCGGTCTTCGCGAACCCGATTCCCGGGTCGGCGACGACGCGTTGGCGGCCGATGCCAGCCGCCTCGGCGGCAGCGATCCGCTCGCGCAGGAACGCCAGGACCTCGGCGACGACATCGTCGTAGCGCGCCTCGCCGGCCATCGAAGCCGGCGTGCCGCGCATGTGCATGAGGCAGACACCGCAGCGGCCGTGCGCCGTGACAGTCTCGAGCGCGCCGGGCCCGCGCAATGCGGAGATGTCGTTGACGATGTCGGCACCGAGGTCGAGCGCGGCGCGCATGACCTCCGCCTTGGTCGTGTCGATCGAGACCGGGCAGCCGAGGCGGACGGCCGCCTCGAGCACCGGGCGGACGCGCGCCAGCTCGACCGCGGCGGCGACCGGCGCCGAGCCCGGCCGGCTCGACTCGCCGCCGATGTCGAGAAGGTCGGCGCCGTCCGCGAGCAGTTGCTCGCAGCGCGCGACGGCGGCCGCCGGCGTTAGCCCGGGTTCACCGTCGGAGAACGAGTCCGGAGTGACATTGACGATCGCCATGACCCGCGGCCGGGCGAGGTCGATCTCGAACCGGCCGGCGCGCCAAAACGGACCGTTCATGAAAGACGGGGCCGAAGCCCCGTCATCGATGCCGCGCGGCGCATCTCCCTCAGGCCGCTGCCGGTGCGTTGCCCGGAGTCACCGGCGGCACGCTGCTCGGCCTGGTCGACGTCGGCGTCCAGTCCTTCGGCGGCCGCGGCGGCTTGCCGGCCATGATGTCATCGATCTGGTCGGAGTCGATCGTCTCCCACTCGAGGAGCGCCGCAGCCATCGCGTGGATCTTGTCCTGGTTGTCCTCGATCAGCTTC
>DASXIP010000429.1:0-2431 GCA_036497875.1 Caldimonas sp. | reverse complement strand
CGCTGGTCGATTTGCTCGACGGCGGTGCTGCTTCGGACTGGCGACCACCGGAGCGGATCGTCTACGTCAGCTGCAACCCGGCGACGCTGGCGCGCGACGCCGGCCTGCTCGTCCACCGCGGCGGCTACCGATGCGCGGCGGCGGGCATCGTCAACATGTTCCCGCACACGGCGCACGTCGAGAGCATCGCGGTCTTCGATCGCACCTTGGGGACCGCGGCGTGACGGGCAGCGTCGCTGTCCCGCTCTGGCTGCTCGTCGCACTCGTCGCGTTCGCCCTCTTCGCCGCGCTCGAGTGGCTGCTGCTGCCGGGCGTGCGCTGGTACTTCCGGCGCAAGGTCAGGCGCGTCATGGACGAGATCGGCACGCGCTTCAGTATCGAGCTGCCGGAGTTCAAGCTGACGCGCCGCCGCGCCCTGATTGACCGCCTGACGAGCGATCCGCGAGTGCTGGCGACGGTGCACAGGCACGCCGCCGAGAGCGGCACGCCGCGCGACGTGCTGCTGCAGCGCGTCGACGTCTACGCGCGCGAGATCGTCCCGGCGTTCAACGCCTACGCCTACTTTCGCATCGGCTACTGGCTCGCCAAGACCTTCGCGCGGATGGCGTACCGGGTCCGCCTCGGCTCCAGCGACGCCGCGGCGCTGGCGGCTGTCGCGCCGAGCTCGACGGTGGTGTTCGTCATGAATCACCGCAGCAACATGGACTACGTCCTCGTCTCGTTCCTCGCCGCCGAGCGCGTCGCGCTCAGCTACGCCGTCGGCGAGTGGGCGCGGATCTGGCCGCTGCAGTCGCTCATCCGCGCGATGGGCGCGTACTTCGTCCGCCGCAATTCGGGCGACCCGCTCTACCGGATGGTGCTCCAGCGCTACGTCCAGATGGCGACCGAAGGCGGCGTGCCGCAGGCGATGTATCCGGAGGGCGGATTGACCAACGACGGCCGCCTGCGCGCGCCGAAGCTTGGCCTGCTCGACTACATGCTGAAGGGCTTCGACCCCAAGGGCGAGCGCGACCTCGTCTTCATTCCGGTCGGCATCAACTATGACCGCGTCCTCGAGGATCGTTCGCTGCTGCGCAAGCTCGATCCGGCTGCGCCCAAGGTCGGCCTGGCGACGACAGCGACCACGGCCGCGCGATTCGCCGGCCGCCAACTCGCGCTCGCCGTTCTCGGCAGGCGCTACCGGCCCGGCTACGCGTGCGTCAACTTCGGCGCGCCGGTGTCGATGCGGGCGTGGGTCGGCGAACGCGGCGTCGACCTCCGTGCGCTCGACGACGATGCTCGCCGGCCTGCGGTCGCGGCTGTCGGCGCGGCGCAGATCGGCCGCATCGTCCCGGTCCTGCCGGTGCCGCTGGTCGCGAGCGTCCTCCTGCGCGAGCCCGATCGTCCGCTAGCGGAGCTCGAGCTGAAGGCCGAGGTGCAGGCGCTGATGGCGCGCGTCGAGGCCGGCGGCGCGCACGTCTACGTTCCGCGCGCCGACCGCGATTACGCGCTCGCCGTCGGCCTGCGCATGCTGACGCTGCGCGAGCTGGTACTCGAGCGCGAGGAGGGCCTCTTCGTCGCCAATCCCGACGAGCTGCCTCTGCTTTGCTACTACGCGAACTCGATCGCCCATCTGACCGAGCCCGCCGCGCGGTCGTTGCCGGACCAAAGCAACACGGGGCCAGCGGCCCCGTCTTGATCGCGGCGAAAGCGCCTTGTCCGCGAGCGTCTCAGTCCCTGCTGCCGGCAAAGCCGAGCAGCGAGAGCAGCGCCTGGAAGATGTTGTACAGGTCGAGGTAGATCCTGAGCGTGGCGCTGATGTAGTTCGTTTCGAGGCCGTCGCGGACGCTCTTCAGGTCATAGACGATGAACGCCGAGAAGATGCCGACCATCAACACTGCGATCGTCACGAACATCGCGCTCGACTGCATGAAGAGGTTCAGCACGATGGCGACCAGCAGCATGATGGCGCCGATGTAGAGGAACTTGCCCATCGTCGACAGGTCGCGCTTGATCATCGTCGACAGCGTTGCCATGCCGAAGAAGATGAGGCCGGTGCCGGCGAACGCCGTCATGATCAGCGTGGGGCCGTTCGAGTGACCCAGCACGAAGCCGATCAGCCGCGACAGCATCAGGCCCATGAAGAACGTGAAGCCGAGCAGCACCGGCACGCCGGCGGCCGAATTCTTGGTCTTCTCGATCGCGAAGATGAAGCCGAAGGCGCCGGCCATGAAGACGATGAAGCTCATGCCGACGCCCATCGACGTCGTGATTCCGGTCGCGACGCCGAGCCACGCGCCGAGGATGGTCGGCACCATCGACAGCGAGAGCAGCCAGTAGGTATTGCGCAGCACGCGATTGCGCTGCTCCTCGCTCGGGAGTGCGTAACCGCGATTGATGGTCTGAAGGCTGTCGTCCATGGATCCTCCGAAGGAAAGTAGACGAATGACTG
>DASXIP010000428.1:0-4052 GCA_036497875.1 Caldimonas sp. | reverse complement strand
CCTGTCGGGCGAGCCGGCGCGCCGCGTCGACTGGCGGCGCTCCGCCCGCGACGAGCATCTCTACGTGCGCGAGCAGGAATGGGAGGCCGCGCACACGGTGTGGCTGTGGCCCGATCGTTCGCCGTCGATGGCGTTTCGCTCCCAGCTCGCCCAAGAATCCAAGCTCGATCGATGCCTGGTGGTCGCCTTCGCGCTCGCCGAAATTCTGGTGCAGGCGGGCGAACGCGTCGGCATGCCGGGCTTGATGCGGCCCACCGGCAGCCGCAACGTGCTCGACAAGATGGCGAACGCGATCGTGCACGACGTCGCCGAGCGGCCCAGCCTGCCGCCGCTGTTTGCGCCCTCCTCGCTCGCCGAAATCGTGGTGGTGTCGGACTTCTGGAGCCCGATGGCGCAGGTGCGCGCCACCCTCTCGCAGCTCTCGGCAACCGGCGCCCACGGCCACACCGTGCAGATCGTCGATCCGGCGGAAGAGACCTTTCCCTATTCCGGCCGCGTCGAGTTCATCGAGCCCGAAGGCGCGGGCTCGATTACCGCCGGCCGCGCCGAGGCCTGGAAGCATGAATACGAGACGCGCGTCGCGCGTCATCGCGCGGAAATCCGCGCCGAGACCGACAAGCTCGGCTGGAGCTTCACCATCCATCGCACCGACCGGCCGGCGACCGAACTCTTGCTCGCGCTGCATGCGCGTCTGGGCGCGCCTCCTCCGGGTGCGATGGTCAGCGGCCGTCTGAGCGTCGCCGGGCAAGCGCGGAGGCAGGCATGATCGCTGGGCTCCCGCTCGGCTTCGCCCAGCCGCTGGTCCTGCTCGGGCTCTTGAGTCTGCCGGTGCTGTGGTGGCTGCTGCGCCTCATTCCGCCGCAGCCGCGCCGCATCGACTTCCCGCCGACGCGGCTCCTGTTCGACATCGCGCCCCGGGAGGAGACGCCGCAACGCACGCCGTGGTGGCTCACGCTGCTGCGTCTGACGCTCGCCGCGCTCGTGATCATCGCGGCCGCTGGTCCGTTGTGGAATCCGCCGGTTGCGACCTCGACCGCCAAGGCGCCGCTCGCGCTCTTGATCGACGACGGCTTCCCGGCCGCGGGCACCTGGGACGCGCGCATGCGCACCGCCGAGGATCTGATCGCACGCGCGGAAGCGGATCACCGCGGCGTCGCGCTGATCCCGCTCTCGGAGCCGGCGCGCGACATTTCCTTCGAGACGCCGGCGGCCGCGCGCGTGCGGATCAAGCAGATCAAGCCGAAGCCGCACGCGGTCGAGCGCGCGGATGCGCTGCCGGCGCTCGGGCGCTTCCTCGCCGCCACGCCCGAGGTCGAACTCGTTTGGCTCTCCGACGGCGTCGATCTCGGCGGCGGCAGCGAGTTCGTCGCGGCGCTCGGGCGGCTCATCGAGCAGCGGCCCATCACCGTGATCGACGGCGGCGTCGCGGGCGCGCGCGCGCTCGCAGCCGCCGACAATGCCGCGGGCGCGCTGACGGTGAAAGTCTTGCGCGCGAGCAACGGCACCACCGAAACCGGCACCGTACGCGCGCTCGACCTCAAGGGCCTCCCGCTCGGCGATACCACGTTCACCTTCAAGGACGGCGAACGCGAGAGCGAGGCCGAGCTCACGATGCCGGTGGAGATCCGCAACGACATCGCGCGATTGGAAATCGCAGGCGAGCGCTCGGCGGGCGCGGTGTCGCTGCTCGACAAGCGCTGGCGGCGGCGCTCGATCGGCGTCATCACCGGATCGACCGCCGACACCGCGCAGCCGCTTCTGGCCTCGACCTATTACCTCACGCGCGCGCTCGGACCCTTCGCCGATGTACGGCTCGCCGATCGCGGCTCGCCGGCGCAGGCGGTGAACCAGTTCATCGAGCAACGGCTGCCGATGGTGATCCTCGCCGACGTGGGCAACGTCGCCGAGGCGCGCGATCGCCTCGTGCGCTGGCTCGACGACGGTGGAGTGCTGGTGCGTTTTGCCGGTCCGCATCTCGCCGCCGCCGACGACGATCTCGTGCCGGTGAGACTCAGGCGCGGCGGGCGCATTCTCGGCGGCAGCCTGTCGTGGGAGCAGCCGCAGCAGCTCAACGCCTTCGCGCGCGAGAGCCCGTTCTTCGGCATGGTGGTGCCGAGCGACGTCAGCGTGAGCCGCCAGGTACTGGCCGAGCCCGATGCCACGCTGACCGAGCGCACCTGGGCGACGCTCGCCGACGGCACCCCGCTGGTGACCGCTCAACGCCACGGCAAGGGGCTGATTGTACTGTTTCATGTTACCGCCGATACGCGCTGGTCAGACCTGCCGCTATCGGGCACATTCGTCGAGATGCTCAAGCGAATCGTGTCCTTTGCCGGTTCGGTGGCGGCGAGCGATGCCACCGGCGCCGGCGCCCGCAACAGCCGCGAAGTGTTGCCGCCGACGCGCATTCTCGACGGATTCGGTCTGTTCGGACCGCCGCCGCCGACCGCGCGGCCGGTGCCGGCGAGCTTTAGCGGGCGCGCGACCTTCGATCATCCGCCGGGGCTTTACGGGCCGCCCGAGGGATTGCTGGCGGTCAACGCCCTCGCGCCCGACGATCGGCTCGCGCCGCTCGATTTCTCCGCGCTCCACGCGGTCCGGGAGGCCTACCGAATGAGCGAACCTGAAGATCTGCGCGGACCCATCCTGCTGGGCGCGCTCGCGCTGCTCGCGCTCGACGCGCTCGTGGTGTTCCTGCTTGCCGGCGGGATCGGGCAACTCCTGCGCCGGCAGCGGCCGGTGGCGACTGCGCTCGCGCTCGCCATCTTCGCCGCGGCGCTGATGGTTTCGCCGCGCGCGTTCGCGCAGAGCAGCGACGAGCAAGCCTTGCGATCGACGCTCGAGACGCGGCTTGCCTACGTCATCACCGGCGACGCCGAGGTCGACCGCATCAGCAAGGCCGGGCTCCAGGGCCTCACCTTGTTCCTCGCCCAGCGCACCGCGCTCGAGGCGGGCGAGCCTATCGGGGTCGATCCCGCGCGCGACGAGCTTGCGTTCTATCCGCTGATCTATTGGCCGATCGTGCCGAGCGCGGCCAAGCCCAACCGCGAGGCGCTCGAGCACATCGACGCCTATATGAAGCAGGGCGGCACCGTCCTGTTCGACACGCGCGACGCGGTCGAAGCGCCTGCCGGCGCCGGCGGCGAAACCCGTGGGCCGGGCATGCAGGCGCTGCGCGCCATTCTCTCCTCGCTCGACATTCCCGAGCTCGAGCCGGTGCGGCGCGACCACGTGCTGACGAAGACGTTCTATCTCTTGAAGGACTTTCCCGGCCGCTTCAGCTCCGGCCAGCTGTGGGTGGAAGCGCTGCCCGCCGTCAACGAGGACGAGCCGGTGAGCCGTCCGGCGCGCGCCGGCGACGGCGTATCGTCGATCATCATCACGTCGAACGATTTCGCCGGCGCCTGGGCGATGCGCCAAGACGGCCAGGCCATGCTGCCGCTCGTCTCCGCCGAGCCGCGCCAGCGCGAATTCGCGTTCCGCGCCGGCGTCAACATCGTGATGTACACGCTCACCGGCAACTACAAGGCCGACCAGGTCCACGTTCCGGCGCTGCTCGAACGGCTGGGACAGTGAGAACCTGTCGTTCCCGCGCATAGTGCGTCGAAGACGCGCGTAAACGCGCTTATGCTGGGGACCCATAAACACCAGCCGCGGGATATGGGTCCCCGCTTTCGCGGGGACGACAAGAGAAGGAATATGAACGGTTGAATCTCGGTATCTCATTCTCGCCGCTCGTACCCGCCTACGTCGTGTGGGCGGCAACTGCGGTTGCGTTCGCGCTCGCGCTGCTGCTCGTATTCGCCCGCACCCGCGCCGCGTTGGTTCGCGCCATCGCGCTCGCGCTGTTCGTGCTCGCGCTCGCCAATCCCTCGATCACGCGCGAGGACCGCGACCCGCTGACCTCGGTCGCCGTCGTCGTCGTCGACAAGAGCCCGAGCCAGGAGTTCGGCGACCGCTGGCAGCAAACCGAGGCGGCACGCGCGGCGCTGGCGGAGCGGCTCGCACGCATTCCCGGCATGGAGGTGCGCTTCGTCGAAGCCGGCCAGGCC
>DASXIP010000427.1:0-4771 GCA_036497875.1 Caldimonas sp. | reverse complement strand
GACGGCGTCTCGACGGCGTCGTCGGCGCTTCGCGGCTCCGGACCGCGCCGGTGCCGAGCACCCTGCGGATCCGCTCCAGCATCGCCCGCTGCTGCGCCGTCGGCTCGATGCGCTGCACCCGCGGATCGGCGACCAGGCGTTCGACGAGCGTCAGCAACCGGTCGCGTTCCTTCCGGTCCGCGAGCAGGAGCGGCAGCGTGTCGATCGCCTTGTCGGGTTCGTAGCGCGCGATGATCTCCTGCTGGCCGCCGATCCGGCGGACCTGGTCGAGCGGCAGGTCGGGCAGGAATGCGCGGTAGTCTTCGCGCAGCTCGCTGGCGAGCTGGACACGCGACAGCGGCAGCGGCTCGTCGCGGTGCGCCATCAGGTAGGCGACGCGCGCGAGCGCTTCCGGATAGCCGCCTTGGTCGATCGATGCCAGCGCCTCCTGCACGAACGACAGCTCGCGCGGATTGGCGGCCGGCTTGGCCGCTTCCGCCTCGCGCTGGTCGCCGAAGTAGAACGCCGACAGGTTGCCGTAGATCTCGAAGAACGTCGCCTCGCCGAGGGCGTCGCGCAACGCGCGCTGGAAGTCGAGCGTCGCGCTCACCGCCTCGGCGGCCGTCGCCTCGGCCTTGCGCGCCGGATCGTCCGCCGGCACGGCCTGGCGGTTGGCCTTGATCGCCTGCGCCGCCGGCCCCAGCCACCAGAGCGCCGGATTGAGGTCGGAGAAGGCCCAGCGCTGCAGGCGCAGCGGATGCAACCATCGCGCCAGCTTGCCGCTGTACTCGTTGGCGAACGGCTGCACGAGCGGGCGCCCGAACAGCTCGTAGGCACGCTGGTTGAACTCGGAGATCGCGTTCATGGCCTTGAACGGGCGCTCGTCCTTGCGCTCGAACCGGTTCAGGCGCTTGGCGACGTCCTCGAGGCGCAGCTCGACGAAGCTGACGTCGTAGGCGGGCTTGCCGTCCTCGCCCGCTCGCTCGGCGATCTGCATGCCGTAGAGCCCCGGCGGCAGCGTTTCGATCGAGCCCAGCACCGACACGATCTGCGCGTGCTCCTTCTTCGCGACCTTGCCGGCGACGAAGATACCCAGATGGCCGATGTCCTCGTGCATGAGGCCGACGATCACTTGGCCGCGGGCCTTGATCTCCTCGGTCGAGCTGTACACGTCGGCGACCCAGTTGAAGGCCTGCTGCGGCGGCGTGATGTTGTCGCCGAGCGAGGCGAACAGCACGATCGGCACCTTGATCTGGCGGAGGTCGAACACGTGGCCCGCACCCGACTGGACGCCGCCCGTCCACAGCTTGTTGCCGACGAACAGGTTCTGCGTGATCCACTCGATCTCTTCGCGGTTCATGAGGAAGTAGCCGCCCCACCAGCGCTCGAACTCGAGGAAGCGCGGCGCCTCGGTGTCGACGTTCGCGAACACGTTGATGTACTTGTCCCAAAAGATGTTGGCCGGGTTCAGGTTCTCGAAGTTCTGGACCAGATAGGCGCCATCGAACTTGCCGCCGCCGAGGTCGGACGAGAGCGACGCGAGCCACGAGCCGCCGAGCAGCCCGCCGGCGTAGCGCATCGGGTTGTCGCCCTCGCTCTCGCGCCAGGCGCCGCCCCAGTACGACATCGGCGCGCCGACCATGACCACCGGTCCGGTCTCGTCGGGATTCGACGCCGCGAGCATCATCGCTGCCCATCCTGCCTGGCAATTGCCGACGATCGCCGGCTTCGGCGAGCGCGGATGCAATTCGCGCACGCGGCGCACGAACTCGCGTTCGGCGGCGCAGACGTCGAGCAGGGTCTGGCCCGGCTCGGGGCTCTGGTGGAAGACGACGAAGTACACCGGGTGGCCGGCGCGCAGCGCAACGCCGACCTGCGAGTCGTCCTTGAAGCCGCCGATGCCGGGGCCGTGCCCGCCGCGGGGGTCGATGATCACGTAGGGCCGTCGTAGCGGGTCGACGGTCACGCCTTCCGGCGGGATGATCCGCAGCAGCGTGTAGTTGACCGGCCGCGCCAGCGTGCGGCCGTCCATCACGACCTCGTGCTCGAAGTGCAGCACGGGCGGCAACCCCTTGCGCTCGTGCTCGAGGAAGTTGTTGCCGCGCTGACGCAAGGTGTCCCACAGCAGGATCGAGCGCTGCGCGAAGTCGACCGCGTAGCGCGTGCCGTTCGCCAATGCCTCGACCGGAGCGATCGGCCCCGTCTTCGTCAACTCGGCGCCGGCCTGCTCGGCCGCTTGGCCGACGCGCTTGGCGTAGCGCTCGGCCGCGATCTTGGTGCGGGTCTGCAGCCCCTGCGCGACCTTGCCGGTCACGTCCTGACTCTCGGACAGCGCGCGCGCGGTGTCGTTCATGGCTCTTCCTTTCGTGGTTGCCGGCCGCCGGCCGAGAGGCCGAGCGGCATTGCGAATACGTTATCCGCGGGCCCGCAGGAAGTCGTGAGCGAAACGTCGCCGTTTGGTCTGATCGGCCACGCCTTCTGAGCCGCGAACCGAGCGGGGGGCGCCGCGCCACTGCGGCGCGATTTCGGACGAAACGGTGACCGATCGCTGACGACTTGCGCGACGCCGCTACCTAGGATGGCCGCGTCGCAGCGCTGCAGTGCGCCGCGTGAAGGAGCCAACGCATGCGTCGGGACGCCGTAGACAGCACGATCACGCCGGCTCGGATCACCGCCGTGATCATCGTCGCGCTGTCCGCATGGATCGTGCACGGCTTCGTCCAGGCCCTGCTCGCAGCGATCGCCGCAGCGATCGCGAGCTGGCCGCTCTATGCGCGTTTCTCGGCTCGCCTTCCCGAGCGGCTGCGCGGCAGCCCGGCGGCGGCGCTCTTCACGACGTTGATCACGATCTTCGTTCTCGCGCCGATGATGTTTGCGTTCTGGGCGCTGCTCAGCGAAGCGCACACCGTGGTGCGCGAGATCGCGGCGGCGGACGAGCGCGGCATCGCGGTGCCGGCGTGGCTGCAGGACGCGCCGCTGCTCGGCGCCTGGGCAGCCGCGCGCTGGCAGAGCGATCTCGCCCATCCGGGAGCCTTGGCGGCGTGGGCGCACCACGCCGACGCGAAGGCGTACATCGGCTGGGCGCAGTCGCTCGGCCAGTTTGCCGGCCGCCACGTGCTGATCTTCTTCTTCGCAGTCCTGGTGCTCTATTTCCTCTATCAGGAAGGCGAGTCACTCGCGCGCGACTTCACGCGCCTGCTTCGCCACGGCATCGGCGAGCGTTCCGAACGGGCGCTGCGGGTGCTTACGCGCGCCGTGCGGGCATCGGTGACGAGCATGCTCCTCGTCGGGCTGTTCGACGGCGTCGTCACCGGCGTGTCGTTCGCGATCGCCGGCGTCCCGCGCGCCTTCGTGTGGGGTGCGATCGTCGGCGCGCTTGCCGCAGTCCCGTTCCTCGGCTATGTCGCGGTCGGCGCGTTGGCGATGCGGCTGGCGATCGAAGGCCAGGCGGGGCTCGGCGTCTTCTGCCTCGCGCTGGGCTGCCTCGTACTGCTGGCCGGCGACAAGCTGGTACGGCCGACGGTCGCACGCGAAGGCATGCGGCTGCATTTCGTCTGGGTGCTGATGGGCTGCATCGGCGGCTTCGAAGCGCTCGGTCTCGTCGGCCTCGTCGTCGGCCCGGTCGTGCTCGCGCTCGCGCGCGAGCTCTGGGTGCAGCGCGTTCGAGATCTCCCCGGCGCGCGCGCCGGTCGCCGCACCGTTCCCCTCCCTCCACCTTCGGAACCATCATGCAATCCACCGATTCCCTCGAACACGACCTGCGACGTGAGCTGATCTGCACCGCATGGGCAGAACCGGCGCGGCTCGTCGTCCGTCAAAGCGCGGTTCCGATCGCCGGCCCGGGACAGGTCCTCGTGCGCGTGGAGGCGACGTCGGTCAACCCGATCGACGCCAAGCGCGCCGCCGGCTATGGCAAGCGCCTGCTCGGTCTGAAGCGCGCGGCGACGCTGCCCGTCGTGCTCGGCAACGATTTCGCCGGCGTCGTCGAGGCGTGGGGATCCGGCGTGTCGGCATTCGAGATCGGCGAGCGCGTCTTCGGAGTCGTCGCAACGGGACGCGGCGGCGGCGCGCACGCGTCGCACGTGATCGTGCCGCAGGAGCAGCTCGTCCGCGTGCTGGGGCATGCGTCATCCGCATCGCTGGCGGTCTTGCCGTACTCGTTCACGACGATGTGGCTCGCCGTCGCGTCGACGGGCCTGCAGCGGGCCAACGCTGCCGGCAAGCGGGTGCTGATCAACGGTGCGAACGGCGGCCTCGGCCGCCTTGCCATGCACGTCCTGCGCGAGTGGGGCTGCCGCGTGACCGCCATCTGTGCGACCGGCACGCGCGACGACTGTCTCGCACTCGGCGCCGAGCTCGCCATCGAGCGCAGCGCCGACGCCATTGCGTCACTCCCTGACCTGTTCGACGTCGTCCTGAACTTCGGCGGCTGGGACGACGAAGCGTTGCTCGCCTCGCTGCTGAAGTCGGATGCGCTCGGGCACGCGACGACCGTGCATCCGCTGCTCGCCAACTTCGACCGCTTCGGCTGGCTGCGCGGCGCGCTCGCGAGCAGGCGCGAGTGGAAGCGCATGCGCTCCCGGGTCGCTGCGCACGCGCCGAACGCACGCTATGCCTGGACGGTGTTCAGGCCCGATCGCGCCGCGCTCGACGCGCTGGCTCAGCTCGTTGCCTCTCGTCCGTTCGGACTGCCGGTGGGGCTTGCGGTCCCGTTCGAGCAGGCGAGCGCGGCGTTCGAGCACATCGTCCGCGGCAGGCCGGGACGAGCAGTGCTGCTGCCTGCCTGAGCGCA
>DASXIP010000426.1:0-2318 GCA_036497875.1 Caldimonas sp. | reverse complement strand
TTCCTGCAGCGCGTTCTCGCGCCGGCGAAGCCGGTCGTGCTGACGGCGGCGATGCGGCCGGCGACCTCGCGCCACGCCGACGGGCCGCAGAACCTGCGCGACGCGCTCACGGTCGCGACCGCGCCCGGCGCACGCGGCGTCGTCGTCGTCGTCGCAGGTGCCGTGCATGCGGGGCGTGACGTCCGCAAGATCCATCCGCAGCGCGTCGATGCCTTTGGCTCGGGCGATGCCGGGCCGCTCGGCCGGCTGACCGCAGGCCGCCTGCAGATGGAGCGACCCTGGCCCGCTGCCGACGGCCGCGTCGCGCTCGACCTCGAGCGGCTGGCCGACGATGACTCGCAATGGCCGTGGGTCGCGATCGTCGCCAGCGGTGCCGGCGCCGATCCGCGCGCCGTGCGCACGCTGGTCGACGCCGGCGCCTGTGGCATCGTCGTCGCGGCCACCGGCAACGGCACGGTCCATCGCGCCCTCGAGGCGCCGCTGCGCGAAGCGGCGGCGCGCGGCTGTGCCGTGCTGCGGGCGACGCGCTGCCTCACGGGCGCGATCGTCGAGCCGACCGCGGCCGCCAACGAGCTGCCGTCGGCCGGCGCGCTCACGCCGCAGCAGGCGCGCGTCGAGCTGATCGTGCGGCTGCTCGCACGACGCGCCGCCGGCGGCTAGCGGCGATCGCCGTCAGACGACGTCGAGCGCGACCTCGATGTTGCCGCGGGTCGCGTTCGAGTACGGGCAGACGCGGTGCGCCGCTTCGACGAGCTTCTTCGCCGCGTCCTTGTCCATCCCCGGAATCTTGACGTGCAACGCGACCTGGATGCCGAAGCCCTGCGGAATCGGGCCGATGCCGACGTCGGCGGCGATCGACGTGTCGGCGGGCAGCGCGATCTTCTGCGTCATCGCGACGTGCTTCATCGCACCGATGAAGCACGCCGAATAGCCGGCTGCGAACAGCTGCTCGGGATTGGTTCCGGGCGCCCCGTTGCCGCCGAGGCCCTTCGGCACGGTCAACTTGACTTCGAGGCTGCCGTCGTCGGTGCGCGACGTGCCGTCGCGGCCGCCGGTCGACGTGGCGTGGGCGGTGTAGAGGATCTTCTCTGGTTTCATGATCGTCCTTGTCTGCTGGCGAAAAGAGTTGTCAGCCGACCGATTCTGCGATGTCGTCGAGTTGCGTGCTGAGTTCGAGCCAGCGTCCCTCGAGCAGCTCGATCTCGGCACCGACCGCCTTCAGCCGCCTGCCGTTGTCGGCCCGCTGCTCGGCGTCGAGCGCTTCGCCGCCGGCCGCTTCGAGCGCGTCGCGTTCGGCGAACAGGACGCCGAGGCGGTTGTCGACAAGATTGAGCTCGCGCCTGAGCGGCTTGGCGGCGTCGGCGCGTTGCTGGCGCGCTGCCGCAGCGGCTTTGCGGTCCGGGCGCGGCGCAGACTCGCCGCCGCGCGCCGCAACAGGCGGCGCCGGCGCCGTAGTTGCCGTCGGCCGGGTCTCCGGCGTCGCCTGCGGCCGCGCCGCGCGCGTCGCGATGCGTGCCTGCTCGAGCAGCCAGCGCTGGTAATCGTCGAGGTCGCCGTCGAACGGCGCGAGCGCACCGCCGCTCACCAGCCAGAATTCGTCGCAGACCTCGCGCAGCAAGGCGCGGTCGTGGCTGACCAACATGACGGTGCCTTCGAACTCGTTCAGCGCCATGCTGAGCGCTTCGCGTGTCGTCAGATCGAGGTGGTTGGTCGGCTCGTCGAGGAGCAGCAGGTTGGGGCGCTGCCAGACGAGCATCGCGAGGACGAGACGCGCCTTCTCACCGCCGGAGAGCGTGCCGACCGGCTGCTGCACCATCTCGCCGGTGAAGCGGAACGAGCCGAGAAAGTCGCGCAGCTCCTGCTCGCGCGCGGCCGGCCCGACGTCGCGCGCGAGGCGGACCATGTGCATCAGCGGGCCGTCGCCGGGCGAGAGCACGTCGAGCTCCTGCTGCGCGAAGTAGCCGATCGTCAAACCCTTGCCGGCAACGATCGTCCCCTCGAGTGGCGCCAGCGTGCCGGCGATCGTCTTGACGAAGGTCGACTTGCCTTGCCCGTTGGCGCCGAGGATGCCGATCCGCTGGCCGGCAAGCACCGAGCGATCGATGTGGTCGACGATGCGCTTCGCGTGACCGTCTTCGCTGCGATATCCACATGCGACGTCGGCGAACGCGAGCATTGGATTGGGCAGGCTCATCGGCTCGCGGAACTCGAACTGGAAGTCGGCGCTCGTCAGCACCGGCGCGAGGCGTTCCATCCGCGCCAGCGCCTTGACGCGGCTTTGCGCCTGGCGTGCCTTGCTCGCCTTGGCCTTGAAGCGG